>CAZMMM010000079.1:0-7411 GCA_964567385.1 uncultured Comamonas sp. | reverse complement strand
TAGTTGCCCGAGCGGGGCGGGAGAGCTCTATTTTAATTCGTCCACACCCTCTGAGGCAGCGGCGCAAGCCATTGAGCAAGCGGCCCGAACCAGTCGCACCACGGCCATTGAGTTCTTCCAGACACCCGCTGAACTGGGCCAGCGCCTGCGCGTGCCCCAGTTGGCTTTGCGCGTGTCAGGCAGCCAAGGCGAGCTGGCGCTGTTTGATGACCCCGAGGTGCTGGAGTATCCGTGGAGCTTGTCCCCCTACGATGCCGCTCCTACTGCTGATGACCTGACAGCGCTGGGGGCCGCGCTGAAAGTCTCGGATGGCGGTGTGATTGATGTCAGCGAAGATGGCCAGATGGTGTCGCGCTTTTTGCCCGACTTGCAGCGCGATTTGGGCCTGGTCTATCAGCCCGAAAACTGGGATGCCATACGCATTGCAACCTGGCTGTGCCGCAACCTGCCCGAGCCGTCTCTCACCCACGCGAGCAAGCAAGCTTTTGTGGCCGCATGGCTGGGCGAGTTGTTGCGCCTGGATGGCTTTACGCTGGCGCGCACCAATCTGCAAAAATTCCTGATTCGCAACCTGCTTGAAGCACGCATTAACGCGCTGCGCAAGCAGGCCGTGGGCAAGGCATTCCAGCAGGTGCTGTTTGGCGATGATGCCGCCCAGCGCGTGGCTGTGAGCGATCAGTTTGCCTTTGAGTTTCACGCCCAAGCCTACGCACCCAGCCGCGACTATGACGGGCGCTTTGGCAGCTTTGACTTTCGCAAGCACTTCTATGGCCGCATGGGTGACTTCGACAGCAAAGAGGAGTTTGAGTGCGCCTGCCAACTGGATATGTGGGCGCAGCAAGGGCGCATCCAGTTCTGGGTGCGCAACCTCGTGCGCCGCGAAGGCTGCGCCTTTTTCTTGCAAAAGGCAGATGGCCGCTTTTACCCCGACTTCCTCTGCCAACTGCCCGGCACAGACAAGCAGCCGGGGCCTATTCTGGCGGTTGAATACAAAGGGGCGAATCTGTGGGCTGGTGCGGAAGATGACCGCTTGATTGGCGGCCTGTGGGCCAAGCTGTCTGAAGGCCGCTGCCGCTTTGTCATGCTCAAAGACAAGCGCTGGGACTGGATAGATGAGGTGCTGGCGGCCAGCTAGCCCGCCCCCTCCGGCCATTGCACCAGCCCGCTGCGCAGCCCTTGCAGCAGCAGGTCTGGGGTGGTGCGGATATGCGCCTCCAGCGCCAGGGCGGCGCGGGCATCTTGCCCACTCATGGCGTATTCAAAAATAGCACGGTGCTCGGCATGCACATCACGCACCGCGCCGGGCAAGCCCATGGCGTAGCTGCGGTAGCGCTCGGTGTGGCGTGCCAGCAGGTGCAGGATGCGCTGCGTCCAGGGTGAGTCGTGGCCAGAGAGCAGCGCCTCGTGAAAGCGCAGGTTCAGCACCTCCCAGATGGGGCGGCTTTGCGGCGTAATCGGCTCGTGGGCAGACAGTGCTTCCCATGCCTGGGTGACGCGCTCGCGCCAGGCAGCATCGCCAGCGCGGATGGAGCGGCGCAGCGCCTCGGTTTCAATTTGCACGCGCAGGTTGGTGACATCTTCCAAATCTTGCACCGCAATCGGCGCAACGCGAAAGCCGCGCTGGCCAGCGGTGGTGACTAGCGCGTCGCTGACCAGGCGGGTGAGTGCCTCGCGCAGCGTGCCCGCGCCTACGCCGTATTGGTCTTTGAGGTGCTCGACGCGCAGCTTCTCGCCAGGGGCCAGCTTGGCGGCCACGATGTCGTCACGCAGTTGTTCGTAGGCACGCTCAATCAGGGTGCGGGTGTGGCCTTCTTCTGGTTCTGGATAAGGGGTGGGCATGCTGCGTTTGACCATATTGCCTGCTTCCGCGCCAAGCGCTTGGGGTAGGTGGGGAGTTATCGGGACTGAATTTTGCCCAAGCGGTAACTGAGCTGTGGGCGCGTTAGCCCCAGCATACGGGCGGCGGCGGCCAGGTTGCCGTGGCTGCGGGCAACGGCTTGCTCGATAAGCTGGCCTTCCAGCGCCTGCAAGTCCAGTGGGGTGTTCAACAGCTGGTCAATCACGCTGTCGTCACAAGCGGGCACGGGGTTTTCCTGCAAATGCCCTAGGGGGTGTAGGGTGTGCATGCCCGCGTTGGCTTGGGCGGCTTCCGGAAAGAGGTGTGCCATATCCACCGGCTGGCCAATGTCGGCCAGGATAACGCTGCGCTCTAGCACGTTCTCCATCTCGCGCACATTGCCCGGCCAGGGGTGTTGGCGCAGGGCGAGTAGGGCGCGGTCGGTAAAACCGGCCACATGCTTGTCGTGCTGGCGGGCAAAGCGCTGGAGGAAGTGCTGGGCAAATACCTCCACATCCTCCGGGCGCTCGCGCAGCGGCGGGATGCGGATGGGGTAAACATTCAGGCGGTAGTACAGGTCTTGACGAAAGCGCCCAGCGCGTACCGCCTCGGCCAAGTCAACGTGGGTAGCCGCTACGAGGCGCACATCCACTTGGCGCGATTGCGTGGCCCCCAGGCGCTCCACCTGGCCGTCTTGCAGCACGCGCAATAGCTTGGCTTGGGCAGGTAGGGGCAGCTCGCCCAGCTCATCAAGAAATAAGGTGCCACCGTGGGCACGTTCAAAGCGGCCTGGGCGGGCGGCATCGGCGCCGGTGTAAGCGCCTTTTTCGGTGCCGAACAGTTCAGACTCAATCAGATTGCCGGGCAGCGCTGCGCAGTTCACCGCCACAAAGGGCTTGCTAGAGCGGGGGCTTAAGGCATGCAGGGCGCGGGCAAAGCGCTCTTTACCTACGCCGGTTTCGCCGGTGAGTAGCACCGATACCTGCGTGCCCGCCGCTTTACGCAGCAAGTGGGTGGCTTGGGTGAAGGCGCTGGATCGGCCAATCAGCGGGCTAAGGGCATCGACTGGCGGCTCTGGCTGGTCTTCCGCTGGAATACGAGCAGGCCAAGTGGCCTGACTGGCCGGGCTGAGGTGGACAGTGGCCGGCGGCTCGGGGGCGTAGTCGCGGGCCAGCTCATCCGCATCAGGCCATTCGTAGAGGGGGCGGCCCTCAATACGGCAATGCGGCGCACCGCAGGCCACGCATTGGGTTTCTTTATAGAGCACGGTGCGCCCCATAAAGGCGCTGGTATAGCCCGAGGCATAGCCCAGCAGCGTCCAGCACACCGGGGCGGTTTGTGGGCCAAAGTCGCGCAGGTGGGTTTCTACTTCCCAGGAGTGCTGCCAGGCAAACATGCCGTGAAAGTGGCCGCTGGCGGTATCAATCTCCAGCTTTTCCGGGGTGACTTGCACTGCGCCTTCCAGCATGTGCAGCTGCGGCCCCACGCTAAACATGGCAAAGGCATCCGCCCCGGGGCGCAGTTGGTGGGCCAGGGCGGCATCGCGCTCGCCCGAGGCATAGCCCACGCGTAGCAGCATGCGCCGCGCCGCTTCTGCCCCAATGGTTTGCATCAGCTCACGGCGCAAGATGCCTAAAGAGGCAGCGTGCATCAACACCATGCGCTGGCCAGCCAGCCAGATGCGGCCATCAGCAGCAGAAAATTGGATTTGGCGGCGCAAATCCGCATCAGAGGGCAAGGCAGGAAGGTTTTGCATAGTGCAATGAATTATCGAGAAACAAGTGAACGCCGTAGCCTCGGGAAAACATCTAAACCCACCTCGAAAATTGATGAAATCATCATTTTTTACGGCTTGGCGCTTACCAAAACATCATGATGCAGTGCAAAAACTGCTTTAAGCCTCATCTACTTAGCTGCCCAACCTGCGCTAATTACAGCCAAATATTAGGGGATAACCCTTGAAATCTCGATATTCCAAGCTGTGCCGGAAAACTTGGCACGACTTGTGCATTGGTTCAAGGCATGCAGACCTCTACCCCCACTCCCATCCCGCAAGGCTCCGGGTTTGAGCCCAGCGCCAGTCTCCCTGAGGCCGATGTCACCGCGCCTGAGAACTGGAATGTGCAGCAACGCTTCATCCGCATCGTAGAAGAGCACGACAACGGCATGGTTGAACTGGAGTTTGCCGTTGGCGAGCCAGAGCTGTTCGTTGAAATGCTCATGCCCCGTGCGCAGTTTGAAGAGTTTTGTGCCATGCAGGGCGTAGAGCCTACCCATGGCCGCCTGCCCGAGCACGCTGCCGGTAGCGAGGCCCATGAATGGGATTGGAGCCTGCACCAAGCGCGTGAACAAGTTTTTCGCAGCGAGCCAGACAGCAGCGGTGCTGACTGAGCTTGCCCTCTTACCCCCCACCACCGCACAAGCACAAAACACCTACCAAGGAGATAAGCCCCATGCAAATTGACCTGCGCACCGTCAGCATCCAGCCCCTGCGCCAAACCTATAACCACATCGCCAAGCGCTTGGGCGCGGACAAACCCGCCTCACGCTATCTGGAAGCCACCATGGATGCGGCCCCGCAAGCCAACTTCCACTACCGCCCCACCTGGGACCCCGAGCACGAGCTGTTTGACCCACGGCGCACCGCCATCGTTATGCAGGACTGGTACGCCTTCAAAGACCCACGCCAGCTTTACTACGGTACCTATACCCAGGCACGCGCCCGTATGCAGGAAGTGGCTGAAGCCGACTTTGCCTTTGTTGAAGAGCGTGGCTTGGCCGACCGTTACGACGACACCGCCCGCCGCACCGCCCTGGACTTCTACGTACCGCTGCGCCACGTTGCCTGGGGCGCGAATATGAATGGTGCTTACCAATGCGCCTACGGCGAAGGCACGGCCATTACCCAGCCCTGCCTGTACGCCAGCATGGACCAACTGGGCATGGCGCAATACCTGACCCGCCTGGGTCTGTTGCTGGGCAACCAAGGCGAACTGGAAGCAGCCAAGCACGCCTGGCTGGAAGCGCCCGCCTGGCAAGAGCTGCGCCGCCTGGTGGAGGACACCTGGGTCACCAAAGACTGGTTTGAGCTGTTTGTGGCGCAAAACCTGGTGCTGGACAGCATCCTGTTTGGCCTGGCCTACAAAGAAGTGGACCAAGTGCTGAGCGAGAAGGCTGGCCCCACCGTCTCCATGCTTACGCGCTTTCAGGCTGAGTGGATTAACGACTCCAACCGCTGGGTGGATGCCACCATGAAAGTCGCCGCTGCTGAAAGCGAAGAGAACAAAGCGCAACTGAGCCAGTGGTATGCCCACTGGCGTGGCCGCGTCATGACCGCGCTGGCCCCCGTGGCGCAGCTAGGCCTAGGCGAGCAAGGGACTGAAGCGCTAGAGCGCGTGGCCGCCGCCCTGGATGCCCGTATGAACAAGGCTGGCCTGGCCATCAGCGCCTAAGTGGCTGCCTGACTTCTATAAAGCCCATTTTTATCAAGGAATTAGGCATGTCCAACGTCTTTATCGCCTTCCAGAAAAACGAAGAGACCCGCTCCATCATCGAAGCCATCCTGGCTGACAACCCCGATGCCGTGGCCGACGACCAGCCTGCCATGGTCAAGATTGACTGCCCTGGGCGCATGGTGATTCGCCGCAGCAGCATCGAAGAGCTGATGGGCCGCGACTTTGACCTGCAAGAGATGCAGATTCACCTCATCACCCTGAGCGGCAACATCGACGAAACCGACGATGAGTTCACCCTGGCCTGGAACCAATAAGCCCAGCCGTACCCGCCATTGATATTGATTGAGACACCAGGAGATTTACCCATGGATATGAAAGTCAACAAAAAGCTCAGCCTCAAAGAGCGCTACGCCCTCATGACCCGTGACCTGGCTTGGACACCCACTTACCAAGCCGTTAACGACGTATTCCCCTATATGGAGTACGAGGGCATCAAAATCCACGACTGGGACAAGTTTGAAGACCCCTTCCGCATGACGATGGATTCCTACTGGAAGTACCAGGCCGAGAAGGAGCGCAAGCTCTACGCCATCATGGATGCCTTCACGCAAAACAACGGCCACCTGGGCGTAACCGATGCGCGTTACATCAACACCTTGAAGCTGTTCCTGACCGGCGTATCACCCCTGGAATACATGGCCCACCGTGGCTTTGCCCATGTAGGCCGCCAATACCCCGGTGCAGGGCCGCGTGTGGCCTGCCTGATGCAGTCGCTGGATGAAATCCGCCACTTCCAGACCCAGGTACACAGCCTGTCCAACTACAACAAGCACTACAACGGCTTCCAGAACTGGCGCCACCAGCACGACCGCGTGTGGTTCCTGTCGGTGCCTAAGTCGTTCTTTGATGATGCTGTCAGCGCTGGCCCCTTCGAGTTCATCGTGGCCATTGGTTTTGCCTTTGAATATGTGCTGACCAACCTGCTGTTTGTGCCCTTTATCTCGGGCGCGGCCTACAACGGCGACATGGGGGCAATGGCCTTTGGCTTCTCGGCACAGTCCGATGAATCACGCCACATGACGCTGGGGCTGGAAATCATCAAGTTCATTCTGGAACAAGACCCCGACAACCTGCCCATCGTGCAAGCCTGGCTGGACAAGTGGTTCTGGCGCGGCTTCCGCGTGCTGACCCTGGTGGCCATGATGATGGACTACATGCTGCCCAAGCGCGTAATGAGCTGGAAGGAGGCCTGGGAAATCTACGCCGAGCAAAACGGCGGCGCCCTGTTCAAAGACCTGGCACGCTACGGCATTCGCCCCCCCAAGGGCTGGGAAGAGGCTTGCAAGAGCAAAGACCACCTGTCGCACCAGGCTTGGAACGTGTTCTACAACTACGGCGCTGCCGCCCCCTTCCACACCTGGGCACCCAGCGAAAAAGACATGGAATGGCTGGCCGCCAAGTACCCCGACAGCTTCGACAAGTACTACCGCCCCCTGTGGGAGCACTACAGCAAAGAGCAGGCCGACGGCAAGCGCTTCTACAACGGCACGCTGCCCATGCTGTGCCAGGTTTGCCAGATTCCGATGTTCTTCACCGAGCCGGACGACCCCACCAAAATCTCCTACCGCGAGAGCGAGTACAAGGGCATGAAATACCACTGCTGCTCAGACGGCTGCAAGGATATTTTCGACCACGAGCCTGCCAAGTACTCGCAAAGCTGGTTGCCCGTGCACCAGATTTACCAAGGCAACTGCTTCCCTGAAGATGTGGACCCCACCAGCCCCGACTTCAACCCGCTGGCCGAGGTGGTGCGTTGGTACAACATCGAATGGGGCCGCGACAACCTGGACTTTGCCGACTCAGAGGACAAGAAAAACTTTGAAGTCTGGCGCAACCAAGCCACCAGTAACTAAGCGCCTAGCCGCAAACACGTACAAGGAGATTTACCCATGGCTGTCAAATCCATTGCCCCCTACGAGTTTGAGCAAAAGGACACGGTGGACAAATTCCCCGCCCCACTGCTCTACATCGCCTGGGATGACCACAAGATGTTCTGCGCCCCTTTCTGCGCCCCCATGCCACCAACTATGAAGTTTGGTGAGCTGGTGCAAGGCGCACT
>CAZMMM010000078.1:0-7469 GCA_964567385.1 uncultured Comamonas sp. | reverse complement strand
AGAACTCTCCCGCGCTGGGCTGGCCCGATTGCAGACGCGCTGCCAGCAAGACCCCAGCTAGGCCCGCCGTCAGACCACAGATGGCATACAGCGAGATGGTGATGCGCTGCACCGGCAGGCCAGACAGAAAAGATGCCTCAGGGTTGCCACCCACAGCAAAGACACGGGTGCCATAGGCGGTTTGGTGCAACACCCAGCCAAATACCAGTGCCAGCACCGCAGCCACCCAGACCAGAATGGGCAAGCCCAGGAAGCGTTCCGAGCCCAGGGCGGCAAAGGTATCGCCCAAGCCCTCGTCACCCACTACGGGTGTGCCCTCAGTGAGCAACAGCACCACACCACGCACCAGCACCATGGTGCCCAGGGTGGCAATAAAGGGACTGACCCGCAGCCGTGCCACCACCAGCCCATTGACCAAGCCTACGGCCAGGCCTGTTAACGCCCCCGCCACAATGCCCACCGCCACTCCATAGCGCAACAGCATCTCTGCCGCAATACAGCCGGCCAGCGCCACGACAGCGCCTACCGACAGGTCAAACCCGCCGCCAATAATGACGTAGGTCATGCCAATCGTCACCACCGCCATGACTGATGCCTGCAACAGCACGTTGGTCAAGTTGGCATAGCTGAGAAAGCGGTCTGAACTGACTGCTGCAATCAGGCACAGCAGGGTCAGCACCACCAAGGGCATCTGCTCTAGCAGGAACTGCCTGGCTTTAGTTGGATTTCTCAATTTCATTGCATTGGTCTCCTTGATTTTTTCGGGATTGCTGCGTGGGCAATCCATTACGCTTGCGTCCATATCTCTATCAGGCTCGGGCGCTAGCCCACCCCCAGTAATTGGCGCAACTGCGCTTCACCGTATTCAGGGCCACGCGGCATGCTGCCGGCCACCTTGCCCTGGCGCAGCACCACCACTTCGTGGCTCAGGTCTAGCAGCTCTTGTAAGTCGGTAGAGCCCAGCAGCACTGCGCCGCCGCTGCGGGTGAACTCTGCAATGCGCTGATGCAGTAGGGCCTTGGCGGCAATGTCGATACCGTTGGTCGGCTCATCCAGCATGAGTAGTTGCAACTCGTCGGTCATCCACTTGGCAAAAGCCACTTTCTGCTGGTTACCGCCCGACAGGCTGCCCACGGGCAACCAGGGGTGGCGTGGACGGATGTCCAACTTCTCCAGCATGGCGCCAACGGTGCGGTCTATGGCTTTTTCATCACGGAACCAGCCACGGTCGTAGCGGTGCAAATGGGGCAGCACGATGTTGTCGCGAATCGACATGCCCATCACCAACGCCCTGGCACGCTCGCCCGGCACAAAGGCACGGCCTTGGTACAGGGCTTTGCGCAGCTCCTTGGTTTTGCCATTGCTGGCCCCAAAAGCCTCGTAAAGCAGTGGCGTAACCCCGCTGCCCAGCAAACCTGACAGGCCCAGCACCTGGCCATGGCGCACTGGCACCCGCTGGCCGCTGATTTCTATGCGCGTACAGACCTCTTCGCTGGCTGGCTCTACATCGCGCATCTCCAGCTGCATGGGGCGGCCTGTCATGGCCTCAACCAGCTTTTCTGCCGGAAAGTCCGGGCCATCGAGCTGAGCCACCAAGCGGCCATCGCGCATCACGGCGCAGGCATCGGCAATCTGCGGTATTTCATCAAGCCGGTGCGAGATATAGACAATCGCCACACCGCGCTGCCTGAGTCGGCGCACCACGTCGAACAGGTGCTCAACTTCGCGCTTTTCCAGCGAGGCGGTAGGCTCATCCAGAATCAGCACCTTGGGCTGCTGTGCCAAGGCGCGTGCAATCACAATCAACTGGCGCTCGGCAAAGCTCAGCTGCCCCGCCAGTTGCCTAGGGTCTAGGCCAATGTGCAGCTCTTCGAGCAGTTGCTGTACTTGCTCAAACATGGCGTTTTTATCGAGCTGCGGCAGCACACCCGCCCAGCGGCGCTGGGGCAGCTGGTTGAGCAAGATATTCTGCGCCACGCTCAGGGCGTTGATGACGCGCAGCTCCTGCGGTACCTGCACGATGCCACCGCGCATGGCATCAAGCGGGGTAGGAAAGCGCACGGGCGCTCCGTCAAAGCGAATCTCACCCTTATCAGGCTGATAAATGCCCGAAAGGATTTTGATGAGTGTGGACTTGCCCGCGCCGTTCTCCCCCAACAGGGCGAGCACCTGCCCGCCCTTCAGGGTGAGCGATACATCATCAAGTGCCTGGGTCGCCCCAAAGCGCTTGCTGACGTTCTTAATTTCCAGGCGACTCATGGTGCTAACCTGCCTTTTCCCCATGCTCACGCATGAAGGCTGTGGCCTGTGTAATCCACGCGCCCTGTGGGTCAGCCGTGGCGTAGCAAGCCTCAAAGTGGTCGCAGTCAGCCAGCTCTAATGTGCTGGTAGGCACACCTGCTGCCTGGAGCTGCTCGGCCATGCGCACAGCCTGGGTTTTGAGGTGGGGGAAGTCTCGGTCACCCCAGCTCAGGAAGAAGGGCGGTGCGCCCTCCAGTGGCTGGCGCAGCGGGCTGGCAGCGGTATCCACCTCTGCCGAGGGCGCACCCAAGAAGCGGGGACGCTGCGTCAGGCCCGAGCCTTCACCCAGCTCATACACCCCCGATACGGGCAGGCAGCCAGCAATGGCAACCCGCCCCGGCTGGGGTGGGCGCAGCGCCAGCAAGCTGGCGTAGTGCCCACCGGCGGAGTGGCCGGTCACAAACACCCGGTCGGGCTTGCCGCCCAGTTGCTCTAGGTTCTGGCCCACCCAGGCAAGGGCGGCCTCCACATCTTCCAGCCCAACGGGGAAAATATGCTCTGGTGCCAGGCGGTAGCCCGCCGTCACCAAGGTAATGCCATGCTGGTTCAGGGGGGGAGCCATCATGGACATCCACTCCTTGAAGCCATGCGTCCAGCCACCACCGTGCAAGGCCAGCACTACGGTTCCGTTCGGCTTGGGTGCGGTATGCACCAGCAGGCGCTGGAACAGGTCTGGCCCGTAGTGGTGCTGCTGGCCAGCGCTGGCCTTGGCTGCCAGCTCCATAGAGCGCTCGTGGCAGGCCGCGCCTACGGCGCTCATGGGTTCGCGCTCGGGATAATCGAGAAATGACATGTGACAACGCCCTCCAACGACCTAGTGCTTAGCGCGAAACGCGGGGCACAATCATTTTGGGGTCAAGCAGCTCGCCTTCGCGGATGATTTCTTCACCATCCAAGAAGACTGAGCAGTCGCGCATGGGCACGTCATAGTGGCCTTGGGTAGCGTTGGAGCCGCCGCTGAGGTTGTTCGGGCCGGTCGAGAACAGGAAGTTGCCGGGGAAGCAGCGCGAGGCAGCGCGGTTGCGCTCAGGGGCATCGCTGTAAAGCGCCAGGCTGTCCCAACGGCACTGCGGGTTCAAGCCCCAGCCCAGGTGAGAGATAGCGGCCATGTCGCGCTTGTCCGAGCGGTCCTTGCCGTCGTTAAACCAGTAGCGCATCAGCTTGGCATCTAAGCCGCCTTCGATAGAGACTACATAGCCGTTTTCCACCTGCACCTCAATGGTGTCTTGCACATAGCGGCAGTAAGGCAGGATGATGATGTCGCCGGGCTGAATCACCACGCGGCCATTGGCTGTGCCTTCGTTGGGGAAGGTGTGTACCAGACCCACGCCCCAGTGGTCAAAGCGCCCAGGCTCGTCGGCCATGCCGTACTGGCTCATGACGGGGAATTCGCCGCAGGAGTAGGTGAAGTCCGTACCGGCTTTGCTGGTTACGCGCACTTCCTTGGTTTTTTCATAGATGCGGTGTGAGTGCAGCACAGCTTCTTTCAGGCCGGGTGGGGACTGCAACTGCTCCAGGTCATCAGGCGCATCAATAATCATCTGCACGCGTACGCCGTTGTCACGCACCTTCTTGAGCCAGTCAGAGAACAGTGGCACGTGGAAGATGAGAATCATGTCGCAGGCCATCAGCGCTTCCAGCGTGCCCTTGCACTGGCCCACGGTAGGCACGCCCACCTTGGTCCAGCCTGGAATAGCGTTAACGCGCATCTCGTAGATGTCCGCCCCCATCTGCTCGGCAGCCGCAAAAGCGGCGTGGATGTATTCCGTGCGTGTGCCCAGGTCGCTGACGATGGCAATCGTCTGGCCGGGCTTGATGTTGCACAGCCCGAACTGTTTCCTGAACAGCTCAGTCATCTTGCCGGGGTTGATTTCAGCGGGGTTGTTTGCAGCTTGCATCATGGCTGGTCTCCTTCATTAAAAGTAGTGATAGACGTAGCCAGTCTAGGAGGCAATGCAAGCTTTGCGTAGGGCACTTGGGGTCAGTAGAATTTCAACTACCAGTTATACGGGGTAAACCCTCAGCCTTTTGGTACGTGGGCAATCAGGTAGTCCACCAGCAGTCGAACGCGCTGAACCAGAAATTCACGGTTGGGGTAATGCAGGTAAAAATGCCGTGGTGCAGAGCGGTAGGGCAGCAGCACTTCGCGCAGCGCGCCACTGTCTAGCAAAGGCATAGCGCGGTAGCTGGCAATCACCGCCAAACCCGTGCCGCGCACCGCCATTTCGGCAATGGCATCCAGGTCGCCACATACCAGCGAGCCTGAGCCACGCACCGACTGCGCCCGCCCACGCACCCGAAACTCCCAGGGCACGGTGCGCCCTGTTTCTGGGTGCTTCCACAAAATGCAGTTGTGCTGCTCCAGCTCCGAGGGGTGCTGCGGCTCGCCGTATTCCTCCAGGTAGGAGGGGGACGCACACACCATGGGCTGCAAAGTGGCCAGCTTGCGAATCACAAAGCTGCCCGCATCCGGCTCTGGCCCACCGCGCACGCCAATGTCATAGCCCTCGCGAATCATGTCGTTCAAGCGGTCTTCCAGGCTGACATCCAGCCGAATCTGCGGGTACTGGCGCATAAAGTCTTCCAGCACCGGCATCACCACATGGCGGCCAAAAGAGCTGGTCAGGGTAATACGCACCGTGCCGTGGCTGCCATGGCGCTGGCCCAGAGCCAGCTCACGGGCCAGCGCCATCTGCGCCAAGGCAGCAGCGTAGCGCTCGTGAATCAGTTGCCCCTCAGGGGTCAGGCGCAAGGCCCGCGTGGTGCGATAAAACAGGCGCACGCCCAACTGGTCTTCCAGGCGCTTAATGTTTTTACTGATGGCCGCTGGCGTTAGAGATAGCTCACGTGCGGCGGCTGAGAAGTTGCTGCGGCAGGCCACCACAGTGACAAAAGATTTGATAAGTCGTATGTCTTCCATGCCCACACTTGTAAGGCATTTACAGGTAGGGAGGCTGCTAGTCGGGCAATGGCGGCAGTCAACGCCACCCTACAGTGGACACCGCCCCACAGCACTTGTTTTTAGAGAAGCCCTGTTCCCATATTAAATAATATACACCCAGCTACTCAACGATGATATTCGCCCCCTCTATAAAACAAAGGGGAAACCACGTCTATTAACTAGTTTACTTTTTCCAAAAGCATTTTTCATCCTCAAAATCCAGGGTTTTCCCTAGAGCCTCCTTCAAAAAAGTATGCATAATAAAATTTATTCTTTACCTAGTAGAAGGAGACAAAATGAGTCAAGGTGAAATTATCGCAGGTTTTGTAGCACCGCATCCACCACACTTGGTATATGGAGACAACCCTCCACAAAATGAAGCCAGATCCCAAGGGGGTTGGGAAGTTTTGCGCTGGGCTTATGAAGAGGCAAGGGCTAAAGTCGAGGCTATGAAGCCTGATGTATTACTGGTACATAGCCCCCACTGGATTACAGGTGTTGGCCACCACTTTATTGGCGTGCCAAAAATGTCTGGTAAATCTGTTGACCCTATTTTCCCCAACCTCTTTCGATACAACTTCTCTCTTGATGTTGATGTTGAGCTGGCTGAAGCCTGCCATGATGAGGGTAGAGCACTGGGCTTGGTTACCAAGATGATGCGCAATCCAAACTTTAGGGTGGATTATGGCACCATTACCACATTACACATGATTCGCCCTCAGTGGGATATTCCTGTTGTCTGTATTTCTGCCAACAACACGCCGTACTACTTGAATACTAAAGAGGGTCTTGAGGAAATGGACTTGCTTGGCAAGGCCACCCGCAATGCGCTTAAAAAGACTGGGCGCAAAGCAGTTCTACTGGCTTCAAATACATTTTCACACTGGCACTTCCATGAAGAGCCGCTTATTCCTGAGGATATGTCCAAAGAGCACCCTCAAACGATGGAGGGTTACCAGTGGGATATGCGTATGATTGATTTAATGCGCAAAGGCAAGATGCAAGAGGTGTTTAACCTACTACCCCAGTTTATTGAAGAAGCATTTGCAGAGGTTAAATCAGGCGCATTTACATGGATGCATGCAGCAATGCAGTACCCTGAACTTGCTGCTAAGTTTTACGGTTATGGCACGGTGATTGGAACTGGTAATGCTGTACTTGAATGGGATTTGCGTGAAGCTGGTCTTTCAAAACTTGACTAAACCCAAAAATAAATTAAGGAGATTACCGTGACCGTTGTTTCTGCATTTTTAGTACCTGGCTCACCTCTACCACAACTGCACCCTGAAGCACAAGCTTGGGGGGCTATGGCGAATGCTATCAAGAAAGTAGGCGAGCAGCTCAGACAGTCCAAGCCAGATGCCGTGCTGGTCTATTCTTCCCAGTGGTTTGCAGTGCTTGACCAGCAGTGGCTTACCAGAAGGCAAAGCACTGGCTTGCATGTAGATGAAAATTGGCATGAATTTGGCGAAATGTCTTATGACATTTATGCCGATGTTGAGCTGGCCTACGCCTCTGTAGCAGGTTCAAGCCGTACTGGCGTACACGCAAGAGGCATTAATTATGATAAATTTCCAATAGATAGCGGCACCATCTCAGCATGCAAGCTGATGCAAATTGGTACTGCTGATACTCCTTTGGTTGTTGGCTCAAATAATCTTTATCATGACCCTGCAACTACAGAGAAGCTAGCTGCCATGGCAGTACGTGCCGCAAAAGAGCAAGGCAAGCGTATTGCCGTTGTCGGCATTGGAGGCTTATCAGGCTCTCAGCATCGTAAGGAAATAGATCCGAACACAGACCACATTGCCTCTTCGGATGAAGACAAGCTTAATAAAGAAATGCTTGCACTACTCGAAAGTGGATCTATTGAAAAAATAAAATCCACTATTGGTGATTATGCAAAGAACGCCAAGGTAGATATGGGATTCAAACATTTCCACTGGATTATGGGTGCTATCAACTGGAACTTCAAATCTGCCACTGTACACGGCTACGGCCCTTGCTACGGTAGTGGGGCAGCAGCAGTAGAATTCCATCTATAACCCTCTTATTAAAGCAAAAAAGGCTCAGATAAATCTGAGCCTTTTTTAATGAACCCTCTATCTAAAAAATTATATTGGCTTATAAGCCACAGCCTTAATTTCAATACGCAGATGCGGGTGGGGTAGCTGGTGGACGGCCACCGTGGTGCGCGTGGGGCCGTCGTAGTCAAAGTACTCGCCAT
>CAZMMM010000077.1:0-7507 GCA_964567385.1 uncultured Comamonas sp. | reverse complement strand
GCGTTGTGGTGCTTGCCGTGGTGAAACTCCAGGGTTTCCTGGCTGTAGTGGGGGGCCAGGGCATCAATGGCGTAAGGCAGAGCGGGTAGGGTGTGTTCCATAACGTTTCCTCAATGGTTAGTTGTTGTACAAAAAGCGAGAAGCGGACATTTTTACGCTGATTATTTGACCCAGCGCAAGCCATGCCACATCCAGCATTGTAGGAAGAATGCATGTTTTCAGCAGCAATGTGGGCAGAGAAATCTATACGCGCAGCCAGTCAAGCAGCCAGAACCAGGGGCAAGATGGCGCAAAAACCTGTTTGTGCCATGCCTGCCAAGGCATAATCAAAGGCTTTATTCCCCAAAAATCTGCGGAGAAAACAAGTTGCTGTCCCTTATTCAGGCCGCTGGATGGCCGATTTGGCCTCTCATTGCCTGCTCTATTCTTGCTTTGGCGCTTATTGTTGAGCGCTTTGTGTCTCTCAAGGCGGCTAAGGTGGCTCCCCACAATCTGCTGGATGAGGCGGTTGCCGTCTCGCGCAGCGGCCCACCCGCCCCGCAAGTGATCGAACAACTGGCCCAAAGTAGTGTGCTGGGCAGCATCCTGGCCAAAGGGCTGCAAGCCTTCAGCCACAACCCCCATATCAGCGAAGAGCAGCTGCAGGTGCAGATGGAAGCCGCTGGCCGCTCTGCCGCCCATGGCCTGGAACGCTACCTAGGGGCTTTGGCCACCATCGCCTCTGCGGCCCCTTTGCTGGGCTTGCTGGGCACTGTAATTGGCATGATTGAGATTTTTGGCTCGCAAGCGGGCGGTGGCGCAGTGGGCTCGGGCAATCCCGCACAGCTGGCGCACGGCATCTCGATTGCTTTGTACAACACGGCTTTTGGTTTGATTGTGGCCATTCCTGCCCTGATTTTTTGGCGCTACTTCCGCGCCCGCGTGGACGCTTACCTCTTGCAGCTAGAGCTGGCCAGCGAGCAGTTCTCCCGCCACCTGCTGCAACTGCGCAGCCGCGCCTAAGGCAGCACAGCTGCCACTTCAAAGGTAGAGCACCATGGCTATGAATTTTCGCAAGCACCGCACTGAAGAGCCTGAGATTAACCTCATCCCCTTCATTGATGTGCTGCTGGTGATCCTGATTTTTTTAATGCTCACCACCACCTACAGCAAGTTCACCGAAATAGAGCTGGTGCTGCCCAGCGCCGATACTGAGCAAATGCGCGACCGCCCCCGTGAGGTCATCATCAGCATTACCGCTGATGGTGCTTACGTGGTAGGCAAGCTGCCTTTGGCTGATCGCAGCGTAGAGGGTGTGGCCACCGCCTTGGGCAATGCCGCCCCCGCCGGAGAGAACAGCATCGTCATCATCAGTGCTGATGCCAACGCCCCTCACCAGGCCGTAGTCTCAGCCATGGAGGCCGCACGCCGCGCTGGTTTATCGCAGGTGACTTTTGCCACCCAGGCTTCGGGCAGCGCCCCTTGAGGCAAGCCTCAGCAAGCACCCTGCAGCCAACGCCAACGCCTCGCGCATGGCCACACCGCAACCCATACCCCCCCACAGCCAATCAGCGGGCACAGCGTCATCCACCATGCGCCGCATTTGGCGCAGCCGCCGCTGGCCGGCTTGGGCGCTGCTGCCTTTGTCGGCCTTGTACGCCCTTTTATCCGGGGCGCAGCGCTGGCTGTATCGCCTGGGGATTAAGCGTTCTACCCATGCAGGCCTGCCGACCATTGTGATTGGCAATGTCATTGCCGGCGGAGCCGGCAAGACCCCGGTCACACTGGCCACGGTGCGGCATTTACAAGCCCAGGGATGGCAGCCCGGCATTGTCTCGCGAGGCTACGGGCGCAGCAGCCAAGCTTGCCAACTGGTCACGGCGCAAAGTCTGCCCCAAGAGGTGGGGGATGAGCCACTACTGCTTTTTCAAGCCTGCGGTGCCCCAGTTGCCGTTGCCCCCCAACGCGCGCAAGCGGCGCAAGCCTTGCTCAGCGCCCACCCTGAAGTGAATGTGCTGCTCTGTGATGATGGCCTGCAACACCTCGCCCTAGCGCGTGATATAGAAATTTGCGTCTTTAACGATGAGGGCATAGGCAATGGCTGGCTACTGCCCGCCGGCCCGTTGCGCGAGCCTTGGCCCCGCCCCATAGATATCGCCTTGCACACGGCAGCGCCCCCACCAGCCCTAGCGCACCTGCCCCATTTTCAGGTACGGCGCACACTGGCCACCCAGGCCTATACCGCCGCTGCCCAAGCGCTGGACTTGGCCAGCCTGGCCAGCCGCCCCATTTACGCATTGGCGGCTATTGCACGGCCAGAAGAATTTTTCACCATGCTGCGCCAGCATGGTGTGCACTTAAAGGCTTGCTTGGCCCTACCCGATCACCATCCTATTCACAATTACGATTTTTCTGCGCATCTGGACTGGCCACCGCCAGACGCTGAGCAGCAGACTGAAGGGCATGAGCATCCTGTCATTTTGTGCACCGAAAAAGATGCCGCCAAGCTCAGAATGGTGTACCCACAGGCGCTGGCCGTGCCCTTGCGCATAGAAATCGACCCCGCTTATTTCGCCTGCCTGGACGCAAAGCTTGCGCCATGGGGCACACTTCGCACATCTCCGACCAGCCCTCCTGGCTGAATTTCATTGCCTGCAATTTTCTCGCTGAAATAAATCTATGGATCCCAAACTGCTAGAGATTTTGGTCTGCCCCATCACCAAGGGGCCGCTGAAATACCACCCCCAAGCCCAAGAGCTGCATTCACGCAGTGCTCGCCTAGCTTACCCCGTGCGTGACGGTATTCCTGTTTTGCTGGAAGACCAAGCACGCCCCTTGAGCGATGAAGAGCTCAATGGCGCACAGCCCTCCTCCACGGCATCCACCACCACCGCCTCTCAGGCAGCGGCTATGGATGGGGTTGAGCATGGGGTTGAACATGGGGTTTGATGTCATTATTCCTGCGCGCCTGGCCTCCAGCCGCTTACCCAATAAGCCGCTGGCCGAAATTGCTGGCCTGCCTATGGTGGTGCAAGTAGCCCGCCGGGCCCAGCAAAGCGCTGCCAGACAAGTGGTGGTGGCGGCGGATAGTCCCCTCATCCTCCAAGCCTGCGCCAAGCATGGCGTACAGGCCGTGCTGACCGATCCCCACCACCCCAGTGGCAGCGACCGCCTGGCCCAGGCCAGCGGCTTGTTAGGCTTGGGCGATGACGCCATCGTTGTCAACGTACAAGGCGATGAGCCACTCATCCACCCCGCACTGATTGATGCTGTTGCAGAAAAAATGCGACAACACCCTGAGGCCAGCATGGCCACCGCAGCCCACACCTTGGACAATGAGCAGCAGTACCACAACCCCAATATTGTCAAACTCGTCTGCAATGGCAAAGGCATGGCGCAGTACTTCAGCCGCGCGGCCATCCCTTTTCACCGTGATAGCGCCCAGGCGCAGTGGTGGCAGACTGGCAGCAGCTTCGTCCCCCTGCGGCACATTGGCATTTACGCTTACCGTGTGCAATTTTTGCGCCAGTTTCCACTGTTAGAGCCAGCACCAACCGAAACGGTGGAAGCCCTAGAGCAGCTGCGCGCTCTGTGGCATGGCCATCATATTGCGGTGCACATTACAGACACAGCGCCAGGCCCTGGGGTAGATACGGCAGAAGACTTGGCTTTGGTGCGTCAAATTTATGCAGAAAATGGTGCATAAGGCCGCCTCTTTGCACCCAGTCGGCACAATTTCATTTTTTTGTAAGCCTCAATCCAGCTAGCCCATGCTATCCTTTGGCGCTGTCGCCTTTTCCGCCTTTTCTGGCTTTAAAGCCAAGGCGTAAAGAGCCTCTGTAAAACCCCGTGCTCTAGCCTATCTAAGGCATGGGGTTTTGCAGCAGCTCTTGGGCATGCAACCAGTTCAAAACCAAAACTCTTAAAGGAAACCCATGAAGCTGATTTTGTTGGGCGCCCCTGGCGCTGGTAAGGGCACTCAGGCCACCTTCATTTGCGAAAAATTTGGTATTCCCCAAATTTCCACCGGTGACATGCTGCGCGCCGCTGTGAAAGCAGGCACCCCTCTGGGCCTGGAAGCCAAGGCGGTAATGGATGCCGGCCAGCTCGTCAGTGATGACCTCATCATCAACCTTGTCAAAGAGCGCATTGCCCAGCCTGATTGCGCCAAGGGCTTCCTGTTTGACGGCTTTCCACGCACCATTCCCCAGGCAGAGGCCATGAAAGCTGCCGGCGTAAAACTGGATTACGTGCTGGAAATTGATGTTCCCTTTGCGGCCATCATTGAGCGCATGAGTGGCCGCCGCAGCCACCCCGCTTCAGGCCGCACCTACCACGTCAAATTTAATCCCCCAAAAGTTGAGGGTAAGGACGACATCACCGGCGAAGACTTGGTACAGCGCGATGACGACCAAGAAGAAACCGTGAAAAAGCGCCTGCAGGTGTATAGCGACCAAACCCGCCCCTTGGTGGACTACTACTCCGACTGGGCGAAAAGCCAGCCTGAAGCTGCGCCCCAGTACCGCGCCATTAGCGGCATGGGCGGTGTAGATGAAATCACCGCGCGCGCTTTTGCGGCCTTGGGTGCTTAAAGTGCTCTATCCCAACCACTAAAGCTCTAATAAAAACAGCCCCTAGCGTTTGTCTAGGGGCTGTTTTTTTATGGGCTGGATGCGCTTAAGGCCAGCATCAAACTAATGCGTGCTTTCCATGGGCTCAGACTGCTGACCTCCTCGTCGCAGCCCTCGTCTGGCGATTGAACCACTGCTCCTAAAGGGCAGCGCGTACATCGCCAAACTCGTACACCCGCAGCACGGGCGCGCTCCAAAGCCTGTTCTAACGCACTATGCACCGTGCCATTACCCGTGCCCGCCACCACCAGCCCCTGCACACCAGCTGCCGTTAAGGCATCCACCACAGCTGGACGGGCGGCGGCATGGCTATGCACCACCTCTACCCAAGGCCAAGGTGGAGGTGTGCAGGCTCGCCCCTTCGAATACGAGTTTGTTTCCTTAGGCAGCCCCTGGAGCATAAGCGGCTGGGCAAGCCGCACCCGCCCCTCCTCCACCCAGGCCAAAGGGGCATAAGCGCCTGAGCTAAAGGCTTGCAGGCCATAAGGGCGCATTTTTTGCACATGCTCTGCACTATGCACAGCCCCATCAACGACTACCGTCACTGCTTGCCCTGCAACTGCCAGCTGCTGGGCCGTGGTGCTTGCGGCAAAACACAAAGCATCCCGCAAGTTGGTCGGCCCATCGGCAGACAAGGCCGTTGCAGGCCGCATGGCACAAGTGATCACTACGGGCTTGCCTGCTGGCAAAACAGACTGTAAAAACCAAGCGGTCTCTTCTACCGTATCAGTACCATGCGTAATGACTAGGCCTTGTACGGCTTTCTGTTCCAGATAGTGCTGGCTTTTTTGTTGCAGTAGATACCAGTGTTGCTCATCTATGTCTTTGCTATCTATAGTGCAAACATTATCTTTACGTAATGTATATTCAAAAGGAAGAGATAAGCCTTCCAGCAGGCCTTCAACGCCAATCTGCCCTGCGGTATAGCCCACCGCCCCGCCACCGGCGGGGCCTGTGCCCGCAATCGTGCCCCCCATACCTAAAACGACCAGGCCGTTTTTTTGCAGATTGCGCGGCATCTGGATTAGCCTTTTTTCAAGCCTTGCAACTTGGCAAAGGCTGAGGCCATCGCTCCTTGCGGCTGGCTCTGCGGGGCTTTTTGGCCACCCGCATATCGCCCGTTATCGCGCCCTCCGCGCTCACGGCTGTGGCCAGCTGGGTTTGCGCTACCTACTTGAGCATCCAGGCGCATGGACAGGCTGATGCGCTTGCGCACCGCATCCACTTCCAGCACTTTCACCTTTACCACCTGACCAGTCTTTACCACTTGGCGGGCATCTTCAATGAACTTGTGGCTCATCTGGCTGACGTGGACTAGGCCGTCCTGATGTACACCCAAATCAACAAACGCGCCAAACTGCGCCACGTTGCTGACCGTGCCCTCTAGCACCATGCCTTCTTTGAGGTCGGCGAGGTCTTCCACCCCTTCATTGAAGCGAGCAACGACGAAATCAGGACGCGGGTCGCGCCCAGGCTTTTCCAGTTCTTGCAGGATGTCGGCAACGGTAATTGCGCCAAACTGCGCATCGGTAAACTGCGCGGGTTTGAGGGTTTTGAGCAGCTCATCACGCCCCATGAGCTGCTCTATGGGGCGCTGTACGGTCTGCAAGATGCGCTCCACCACGGGATAGGTTTCGGGGTGAACGCCGGTCATATCCAGCGGATTGTCGCCATCGCGGATACGCAGAAAACCGGCGGCCTGTTCAAAGGTTTTAGGCCCCAGCCCGGCAACCTTCAAAAGCTGCTTACGATTCTGAAAGCGCCCGTTACTTTCGCGCCAGCGCACTACCGATTTAGCCACGGTGGCCGATAGCCCCGACACCCGCGACAGCAGCGGCGCAGAGGCGGTATTCAAATCCACGCCCACGGCGTTCACGCAGTCTTCGACCACCGCACCCAGTTGCCGCGCCAAGTCGCTTTGGCTGACATCGTGCTGGTACTGCCCCACGCCTATGCTTTTGGGGTCAATTTTCACCAGTTCGGCCAACGGGTCTTGCAGGCGACGCGCAATGCTGACGGCTCCGCGCAAGCTGACATCCACATCCGGCAGTTCTTGGCTGGCGTATTCGCTGGCGGAATATACGGACGCCCCCGCTTCGCTGATGACCAGCTTTTGCGGCGCTTTGGCCGCGCCTTGGGCATCGCTACATAGCTTGATGAGTTCAGCGGCCAGCTTGTCGGTTTCGCGGCTGGCTGTGCCATTGCCGATGGCAATCAGCTCCACACCATGCTTTTGCACCAGCGCCGCCAAGGTGTAAAGGCTGCCCTGCCAATCGCGGCGCGGTTCATGCGGGTAGATAGTGGCAGTCTCCAGCAACTTACCCGTGCTATCAACCACAGCCACTTTCACGCCCGTACGAATCCCTGGGTCTAAACCCATCACCGCCCGTGGGCCTGCAGGCGCGGCCAGCAATAGGTCACGCAAGTTGTCGCCAAACACCTTGATGGCCACGGCTTCAGCCGCTTCGCGCAGTTGGTTAAACAAGTCACGCTCTAGCGAGAGGCTGAGTTTTACGCGCCAAGTCCAGGTGACGCATTTACGCAGCAGGTCGTCGCTCTTGCGGCCTTGGTGGCTCCAGCCCAAATGCAGGGCAATCCGCCCCTCGGCCAAGCTCATCTGGCCGGGTGCAGCTTCCTCGGGCTGCACCAGCTTGGCATCCAGCATTTCCAGACTGCGCCCACGAAACACCGCCAGCGCACGATGCGAGGGCACGCGGGCAATCGGCTCCTCGTAGTCAAAATAATCACGGAACTTGGCCACTTCCGGGTCTTGCTCGTTCTTGCCATCCACCAGGCGCGAGCGCAGCAGGCCGCCCTCCCACAACCATTGGCGCAGACTTTGGATAAGCGCGGCATCTTCCGCCCAGCGCTCGGAAAGAATATCGCGCACCCCATCA
>CAZMMM010000076.1:0-7601 GCA_964567385.1 uncultured Comamonas sp. | reverse complement strand
CGTCGCAAATAAAGGCTTGGGTCATGAGGGGCTGCTCCTTAAATTTGTTGGGGGCGTTGGTCAATCACGCGGCGGGCTTTGCCCACCTCGGTGCGGGGGATGCCGTTGAAGTCCAGCACCGTAATCTTGGTAGAGATGCCGATGATGGTCTTGATGTGGTGCTGCAAGGTCTTGGCCAGCTGAGCACGGTCGTCAGCACCCAGGCTGGATGCTTCGCGTTGCAGCTCGCAGCGCACTTCCACGTTGTCCATATGGCCGTCGCGGTTGAGCACGATTTGGTAGTTGCCCGACAGACGTGGGTCGCGCATGATTTGCTCTTCAATCTGCGTGGGGAAGACGTTCACGCCACGCACAATCAGCATGTCGTCAGAGCGGCCGGTAATCTTGCCCAGGCGGCGGAAGGAACGCGCTGTGGGCTTGAGCAGGCGGGTCAAGTCACGGGTGCGGTAGCGGATGACGGGGAAGCCCTCTTTGGTCAGCGAGGTAAATACCAGCTCGCCCATTTCGCCGTCGGGCAGGACTTCTTCGGTTTCGGGGTCGATGATTTCTGGGTAGAAATGGTCTTCCCACACCACGGGGCCGTCTTTGGTTTCAATACATTCGCTAGCCACGCCGGGGCCCATGACTTCAGTCAGGCCGTAGATATCGACGGCATCAATGCCCAGCTTGCGCTCGATTTCAGCGCGCATGCCTTCGCCCCAAGGCTCGGCACCAAACACCCCCACTTTGAGGGAAATATCTTTGGGGTCAATGCCACGGCGCTCAAACTCTTCAGCAATCACCAGCGAGTAGGAGGGCGTAACCATGATGCCGTCGGGGCGGAAGTCCACAATCTGCTGCACTTGCTTCTCGGTCTGGCCACCGGACATAGGAACCACGGTGCAACCCAGGCGCTCAATGCCGTAATGCGCACCCAGGCCGCCAGTGAACATGCCGTAACCGTAGGCGTTGTGCACCATATTGCCAGCACGCAGACCCGCAGCGCGCAGGGAGCGGGCAATCAGGTTGGCCCAGTTGTTCAAGTCGCTTTGGGTATAGCCCACCACCACCGATTTACCCGTGGTGCCGCTGGAAGCGTGCAGGCGGGCAATTTTGCTTTGCGGCACGGCAAACAGGCCAAAGGGGTAGTGGTCGCGCAGGTCTGCCTTGGTCATGAAGGGGAACTTGGACAGGTCAGACAGGGTTTTCAGGTCGTCGGGGTGAACGCCTTTTTCCTGGCAGCGCTTGCGGTAGGGTTCTACGTTGTCGTAGGTGTGGCGCAGCGACCATTGCAGGCGCTGCAATTGCAGTGCGCTGATTTCATCGCGGCTGGCGGTTTCGATGGCTTCCAATTCACCAGGTTGGGGGTTTTTGACGAGCATGGGCTGGGTTCCTTGGGGAAAGATTGGCTAAATAGCGGCTAAAAAGTTGAAATCAAAAAACAGGCAAGCAGGCAAAGCACCATCAACGAATGACGTTGCCCGCAACGCGGCGGCTTTTGCCACGGAACAAGGCCAGCACCGTGCCCTTGCTGTCGCGCACCGTGATGTCATAGATGCCATTGCGCCCAGCCAGGTGGGTTTCCACGGCTTCGGCAGTGAGCGTCTCGCCGGGCAGGCCGGGGGCGAGGTATTCGATATTGCAGCCCGCGCCCACGGTGTTGAAGTTGTAGGCATTGCAGGCATAGGCAAAGGCGGTATCAGCCAGGGCGAAGGTAATGCCGCCGTGGCAGATATCGTGGCCGTTGAGCATGTCTTCACGCACAGGCATGCTCAGGGTGGCGCGGCCTGGGCCTACGCTGTCAATGCGCATCCCCATCGCTTGCGCGGCGCGGTCACGCGCCCACATCGACTTGGCAACCGCCTCGGCCAGTGCCTGGGGGTCTTCAGGCACTGCTGCTGTGTTGGCGGTATTTACGCTGCTTGTGGCCTCAGTCATGGATGCTCTTTCCGGCCAGCACGCGCTGGCTAATCAGGGGGGAAATGCGGTAGCGGTCTTCACCGTAGAAGCCACCCAGGTTGGCCAGCACTTCGCGCACGGCGGCCAGGCCCATCTGGTCTGCCCACTCCAAAGGGCCACGGGGGTAGTTCACGCCCTTGCACATGGCGGCATCTGCGCCAGCGGGGGTGCATACGCCTTGGTTGACGGCATCGGCGGCTTCGTTGGCCAGCATGGCAACGGTACGCATCACCATCAGGCCGGGGATGTCGGTCATGCGCGACACGGCCAAGCCAGCGGCTTGCAGCAGGCCGACGGCAGCGGTTACAGCGGCTTCGCTGGCTTGCAAGGCGCTGCTGATGGCCATGCGGCTGGCCTTGTGGTAGTCCAGCGCCAAGTCAATCAGCACGGTGTTAGCCACGCCGCTGGCGTTGCTGCGCTGGGTGGCGCTGCGGCCATCGGTCAGGTAAATCACCGCCTCGCCGGCCTGGGCAATGCGGCCATCGCTTTCCTGCGCCTGGGCGCTGGCAAAGGACACACCTGCCGCTTGCAGGCGCTGCGCCAGGGCTTGCACGGGGGCGCTGTCGCCATACAGCACGATGCTGGCGGGGGCGGCAGTAGCGGCTTCAGTGCGCGGCGCGGGGCGCTCTGCGCCTTCGCGGTAGTCATAGAAGCCACGGCCATTTTTACGACCCATAAAGCCAGCATCTACCAGCTCCTGCTGAATCAGCGAGGGGGTAAAGCGCGGGTCGTTATAGAAGGCACGCCAGACGGAGTTGGTCACGGCAAAGTTCACGTCGTGACCAATCATGTCCATCAGCTCGAAAGGCCCCATACGGAAGCCGCCGCACTCGCGCATGAGCGCGTCCAGCGTGGCGCAATCGCTGCCGCCTTCGTGCAACACGCGCAGGGCTTCGGCATAGTAAGGACGCGCCACGCGGTTGACGATAAAGCCAGGGGTAGAGCGGGCATGTACCGGCGCTTTGCCCCAGGCCAGGGCGGTGGCGTACAGGGTGTTTGCTACGGCCTTATCAGTCGCCAAGCCGGAGATGATTTCCACCAGCGCCATCAGCGGTGCGGGGTTAAAGAAGTGCAAGCCCGCCAGACGCTCAGGGCGGCGCAGAGCCGCACCAATCGAGGTGACAGAAATCGAAGAGGTGTTGGTGCCAAAAATGCAATCGTCGCTGACGATGGCTTCCAAATCGCCATACAGCTTTTGCTTGGCTTCCAGGCTTTCCACAATGGCTTCCACCACCAGGGCGCAATCGGCCAGGTCGGTCAGTTGTTCGCAAGCCACGAGGTTGTTGCCAGCGGCATCGGCGGCGGCTTGCTCCATGCGGCCTTTCGCTACCAGCTTGCCGTATTGGGCGCGAATGCCTGCAATCGCCGCTTCTGCCGCACCGGGGCGGTTGTCCAGCAGCTTGACGCGGTGGCCCGCGCTGGCCGCAATCTGCGCAATGCCTGCGCCCATGGCACCTGTGCCGACCACCGCCACTACGGCGCTAGTGGGCAGGGCGGCGGCGGTGTTGTCCGTTGTTTTAGTAGTCGTAGTCATGACGGCTTACTCTCCCGTAAAGCGCGGGGCGCGTTTTTCCATAAAGGCGGCAACGCCCTCGTTGTAATCGTGGCTCCAGCCCAGTTCGCGCATAAAGCCGCCTTCCAGCGACAGTTGCTGCTCCAGCGTGTGGCTGGGTGCGGTGTGCATGGCCTGGCGGGTGCGCACCAATGCCTTGGTGGGCATGGCGGCCAATTGGGCGGCCAAGGCATCAATTTGGGCGGCAAAGTCGGCATCGTCATGCACGGCCCAAATCAAGCCCCATTCGGCGGCTTTTTCAGCGGGCAGTTTGTCAGCCAGCATGGCCAAGCCCAGGGCACGCGCCATACCCACGCGCTGGGGTAGGAACCAGGTGCTGCCGGTATCGGGAATCAGGCCAATTTTGCTGAATGCCTGCAAGAAAGAGGCCGAGCGCGTGGCCACCACCAAATCACAGGCCAGCGCCACGCTAGCGCCCGCACCCGCCGCAATGCCGTTGATGGCGGCAATCGTGGGCACACGCAGGTTTTGCAGACGCAGTACCAGGGGCTTGTAGTTCTGCTCCACCACATTGCCCAGGTCGGGCTGGCGGCCATCGGCTGGGGCGTTCATGGCGGGGTCTGCCAAGTCTTGCCCGGCACAAAAGGCGCGGCCTGCGCCGGTCAGCACCAGCACACGCACGGCGGGGTCGGCCTGAATGCTGTCTAGCGCCTGGCGCAGCTCGGCGTGCATGTCGGCGGTAAAGCTGTTGAGCTTGTCGGGGCGGTTCAGCGTGATACGCGCCACCCCGTCTTGCACGGTAAAGAGGATGTTCTCGTAAGCCATAGTGCTTTTATTCCTACTTTCCTACTGCTGGCTTAAACGTGGTAACGGCGCTGCACCACACGGAAGCGGTTGGCAACAAAGGCCGAGTCCGAGTAAGAAGCATTGGCCGCAGGGTTGCCGCCCGTGCCGTGGTAGTCAGAAAACGCTGCTGATTGGTTGACGAACACGCCGCCGGTCAGGTTGATGGACAAAGCCACTTTGCCGCGCCAGGTGGCTTCGGTCATGGCATCAATCACATCTTGCTTGGTGGAGTACAGGCCAACGGTGAGCGCGCCGTGCTCGGTAGTCAGGCGCTCGGACAGGGCAATGCCAGCATTGGCATCGGCCACTTTGACGATAAAGCTCACGGGGCCAAAGCGCTCTTCCATATAGGCGGCTTCGTCGCTGGCATCGCAGGCCAGCAGTACGGGGGTGCGCACGGTGGCTTTGGGGAAGGCGGGGTTTTCCAGTGCGGTAGCAGCCAGCACGACGCGGCCATATTCGCCTGCGTTGGCGGCGTTGATACGCGCCAGGGTGTCGTCAGACTGGATAGCACCCAGCACGGCGTGCGCCACTTCGGGCTTGGAGAGGAAGCGCTCTACCGCCTTGGCCAAGTCAGCGCAAACATCGTCGTAGCTCTTATGGCCGTCATCCGTGTCGATACCACCAGCGGGAACCATGATGGCCTGGGTGGTGGTACACATCTGGCCGGAGTACAGCGACAGCGTAAAGGCCAGATTGCCCAACATGGCTTTGTAGGAATCGGTGGATTCAATCAGGATGTTATTCACCCCGGCCAGCTCGGCATAGACCTGTGCTTGGCGGCAGTTGTCAATCAACCAGTTGCCAAAGCCGTTGCTGCCGGTGAAGTCGATGGATTTGACGCTGGGGTGGCGTGCCAAATCTTGCGTCACATTGCGCTGGGGGGCAACGCACAGGCTGACCAAGTTGGGGTCAATGCCGTTTTCCGCCAGCACAGCGCGAATGGTGCGCACGGTAATGGCCGCTGGCAGCAAGCTGTTGCTGTGCGGTTTGATGATGACGGCGTTGCCAGTGGACAGGGTGGCAAACACGCCGGGGTAGGTGTTCCAGGTGGGGAAAGTGGCGCAACCAATCACCAAGCCCACGCCACGGCCCACTACTTCGTAATGTTTTTTCATCACCAGGGCGGGGTTTTTACCCTGGGGTTTTTCCCAAACGGCTTCTTTGGGTACAAAGCTTTGTTCGCGCCAGGCGTAGGTCACGGCTTCCAGGCCACGGTCTTGGGCGTGGGGGCCGCCCGCCTGGAAGGCCATCATCCAGCCCTGGCCGGAAGTCATCATCACCGCGTGGGCAATCTCGAAACTTTGCGCATGCAAACGCGCCAGGATTTCCAGGCAGATGCCGGTGCGCCCTTCCGCGCCCACGGCTTGCCAGCCCTTCATGGCGGCCAGGCCCGCTTGCACCAGCGCCTCAGGCTCGCACACGGGGTAGCGCACATTCAGCTCTGCGCCGTAGGGCGAGACTTCCTTATCGTACCAACCAGCATCACCGGCCAGCTGGCCGGGCTGGTCCAGTACAAAGTCTTTGCCCAAGTGGGCTTCAAACGCCTGCTTGCCATCATCGGCAGCGGTTTCGCCATACAGCTTGGGGCTGGGCATTTCAGGATAGGGCGACCAGAAGCTACGGCTGGCAATGGCCTGCAAAGCGCTATCCAAAGTGCTGCGATGTTTGTCAAGTAGGGGGTGGGTCATGCGTCAAGCTCCTGCTAATTCCGGTGGTGGTGAAAGGGGGTCAGAGGGGGCATTCGTGGCCTGTAGCCTGGCTATCTAATAGCAAATGCTGCGTTGCGATACCGCGCCCGGCCTGAACTAGGGTGCAATAGTATCGAAAAAACACTACAGTGTCCACAAAAAATTTCTTTTAGAGAAATTAATTCCAATAAATTTAACCGTTAAAATTCAATCACTTGATTTGAAGATGCTCATTTTTTAAGCAGTCAATCTATGGTTTACCCTGACTAAAGGAAACCCTAATAGATACAAGCAACATCATACAAAACCATTTTTTGTATCGTAAATTAGTCACTTTTTGCCTTGCTGCCCTATGTCCAACAACTTGTCTGCTGTTTTGCCCCCCTCTTCTGCACCAGCGGCCCATGCAGGCTTGGCAGCCAATGGCGCACTAGCGGCCACGCAAGCCATACTGCACAGCTTTAGCAACAGTGAGCGCATGCACGCAGGCTCGGTACTGGTCAGCCTGTTTGGCGATACCGTGGTGCCGCGCGGCGGGCGCATCTGGCTGGGCAGCCTGATTCGCCTGCTGGAACCCCTGGGCCTGAGCGAGCGCCTGGTGCGCACCGCCGTCTTTCGCCTGGTGCGCTCAGACTGGCTGCAAAGCCAGCGCGTGGGGCGGCGCACGGACTACCTGCTCACCCCCAGCGCCGTGCAGCGCATCAGCGAAGCCGCCGCCCTGATTTACGCCAGCACCGCGCCTGACTGGGACAGGCGCTGGCGCTTAATCATGGTGGTGGGCGAACTCCCCGCCAAAGACCGCGAGCGCCTGCACAAAGCCCTGTCCTGGCACGGGTTTGGGGCGCTGAACCACGGTTGCTTTATCCACCCCAGCGCTGACTTGGTAGCCGCGCTGGAATCGCTGGCCAGCGAGGGGCTGGGCCACCTCACCCCCCAACTCAAACCCCTGATAGCGGCAGACATTGGCCTGGACATGGCCGCCACCGAAGCCGCCATGGCAGGCGCAGCCTGGAATTTGGAGCGCCTGGCCGTGGCCTACCAAGGCTTTGTCAACCGCTACGCCCCCATCCTGCAAGCTCTGCGCCAAGACGCGGGCGAACCGCTGGATGATGAAACCGCCTTTCTGCTGCGCCTGCTGCTGGTGCACGACTACCGCCACCTGCTGCTGCGCGACCCCGTGCTGCCCGAGGTGCTGCTGCCCACCGGCTGGAGCGGCCAACAAGCCCGCAACCTGTGCCGCGACCTCTACCGCCGCCTGCTGCCAGCGGCAGAGCGCCACCTTGACCAACACCTGCAACTGGCTGATGGCAGCAGCCCGCCAGCGGGGTGCATGATGGCGGGGCGGTTTAGTGTGGGGGAGTTGTTGGTGTGAGGGTAGACGGAGCAAGCTTCCGTAGAGGCTGCCCGAGCTGAATGCTGCACGGTCAGGCGACCACTGCTATTCCCATGACGAAATTGTCACCTTCATCCTTCAGATTCGGTCGCCAGAGATGGTGCACCTCGCAATCTCCTAGGCGCTTACCACCAGATGCGCCAGTACCACTACTCTTTCCGCAAAACAACTGTATCGCCGTATTCGATAGAATACAAAAACTCCAGCAAGGGAGGGCAGA
>CAZMMM010000075.1:0-7800 GCA_964567385.1 uncultured Comamonas sp. | reverse complement strand
CAAGAGCGCCATGCAGCCCGTGTGGGACGGCAAACAGTTTGCCCCGCGCCTGATGCTGCCGCTGTCGCTGTCGTATGACCACCGTGTGATTGACGGAGCTGCTGCCGCACGCTTTAACGCCTACTTGGGCGCGGTGCTGGCCGACTACCGTCGCATCTTGCTGTAAAGAAAGGGCACAAGCATGGCAACCATTGACATTCGTGTGCCCGACATCGGCGATTTTGCCGAAGTCGGTGTGATTGAACTACTGGTCAACGTGGGCGACACTGTCGCCCTGGAGCAAAGCCTGATTACCGTGGAGAGCGATAAAGCCTCCATGGAAATCCCCAGCAGCCACGCTGGGGTTATCAAGGCGCTGAACGTAAAAATCGGCGACAACGTAAGCGAAGGCAGCATCATCGCCAGCATGGAAGTGGCTGATGAGGCCGCTACTGCAAACCCTGCTCCTGCAGAGGCACCAGCCGCTGCTGCTCCACAAGCGGCATCCGCTCCAGTGCCTGCACCAGTAGCTGCCCCCACCGCCGCCAGCTTTGCCGGTAGCAGTGATTTGGACTGCGACGTGCTGGTGCTCGGTGGTGGCCCTGGTGGCTATTCCGCCGCCTTCCGCGCTGCTGACCTGGGCTTGAAAGTGGTGCTGGTTGAGCGCTACGCCACCCTGGGCGGCGTGTGCTTGAACGTGGGCTGCATCCCCTCCAAAGCGCTGCTGCACGTCGCCGCTGTGATGGATGAGGTCAAGCATCTGGAAGTGGCAGGCATCAGCTTTGGCGCTCCCCAGGTGAATATCGACCAACTGCGCAGCCATAAGGAAAAGGTGATTACCAAGCTCACCGGTGGCCTGGCAGGCATGGCCAAAATGCGCAAAGTCACCGTCGTACGCGGTTACGGCCAGTTTGTGGGCAGCCACCATCTGCAAGTACAGGAAACCAGCGGCACAGGGCAAGCGCCTACCGGCAACAAGCAAGTGGTGCAGTTCAAAAACGCCATCATCGCGGCGGGCAGCCAAGCGGTGCATCTGCCGTTTATGCCCGACGATCCGCGAGTGGTCGACTCCACCGGTGCGCTGGCGCTGCAAAGCGTGCCCAAGAAGATGCTCATCGTGGGCGGCGGCATCATCGGCCTGGAAATGGGTACGGTTTATTCCACCCTGGGCGCACGCCTGGATGTGGTGGAAATGATGGATGGCCTGATGCAGGGCGCAGACCGTGACTTGGTGAAAGTGTGGCAAAAAATGAACCAGCCACGCTTTGACAACATCATGCTCAAAACTAAAACCGTGGGCGCACAGGCCACGCCCGAGGGCATCAAAGTGCAGTTCGAGGGGCTAGACGGCTCCAAGAGCGAAGGCACTTACGACCTGGTGTTGCAAGCCGTAGGCCGCACCCCCAACGGCAAGAAAATCGGCGCTGAGGCCGCAGGCGTAGCCGTGACCGAACGTGGCTTCATCGATGTGAACGTGCAGATGCGCACCAATGTGCCGCATATCTTTGCCATTGGCGACATTGTTGGTCAGCCCATGCTGGCGCACAAAGCCGTACACGAGGCGCATGTAGCCGCTGAAGTCATCGCCGGTGAGCTGCAAGGCAATAAAGAGCTGGCGGCCAGCGCCTTTGATGCCCGCGTCATCCCCAGCGTGGCCTATACCGACCCCGAAGTGGCCTGGGTCGGTCTGACTGAAGACCAGGCCAAGGCGCAGGGCATCAAGGTGAAGAAGGGGCTATTCCCCTGGGCAGCTTCTGGCCGCGCCATTGCCAATGGCCGTGATGAAGGCTTTACCAAGCTGCTGTTTGATGAGGCCACAGGCCGCATCCTAGGCGGCGGCATGGTCGGCACCCATGCGGGCGACATGATTGGCGAGGTAGCGCTGGCCATTGAGATGGGTGCAGATAGTGTGGATATTGGCAAAACCATCCACCCCCACCCCACCTTGGGCGAGAGCATTGGCATGGCGGCCGAAGCAGCCCACGGTAGTTGCACTGACTTGCCGCCGCAAAAGCGTTAAGCCGATACGGTCTACCGCCCCTACGGCGCTAGCAAAAAGCCTTCCTGCTTTGTGGCAGGAAGGCTTTTTTACTGAGAGGTAGGTTGTTATGCGCTATAGGCCTGCAAGCGGGCATAGAGGCCGTCTTGCGCCAGTAGGGCTTGATGGGTGCCTTGCTCCACAATTTGACCCTGCTGCATCACCACCACATGGTCGGCATGCTCAATGGTGGACAGGCGGTGGGCAATCACCAAGGTGGTGCGCCCCTGCATCAGGCGGGCCAGTGCTTCTTGCACCAGGCGTTCAGACTCGGTATCCAGGGCGGAGGTGGCCTCGTCCAAAATCAAAATAGGCGCGTCTTTGTACAGCGCCCGAGCAATGGCTAGGCGCTGGCGTTGCCCGCCTGAGAGCTGGCTGGCGTTATGCCCCACAGCAGTGTGAATGCCTGCGGGTAATTGGCGCACATGATCGGCCAAGTTGGCGGCCTCCAGTGCGGCCCAGACCTTGGCCTCGTCCATGTTTTGGCCCAGGGCGATATTGGCGGCAATGCTGTCGTTAAACATCACCACATCTTGGGTGACCATGGCAAATTGCTGGCGCAGATAGGGCAAATCCCAATCAGGTAGAGCAACACCATCCAAGAGGATGTGCCCACTTGTTGGTGCCAAAAAACGGGGCAGCAAATTCACTAAGGTAGTCTTGCCCGCACCTGAGGGGCCGACTAGAGCTACCACCTGCCCAGGCTGAATATCCAAGCTGAGCTGCTGTAGGGCTGGGGCTGCATCTTCGTTAAAGCGCAGGCTGACTTCTTGCAGCTGTAAGGCACCACGCACTGTTTGGGGGCGCTCTTGTCCGCTTTGCTCAGCCAAGCTGCCTTCTAGCAAGGCCAGGCCACGCTCCAGTGCAGCCACGCCACGGGTAATGGGTTTGGCCACATCGGCCACACGGCGCAGTGGGGCAATCAGCATCAGCATGGCGCTGATAAAGGCCACAAAGCTGCCCACGGAGACCTCACCCTGGCTTTGTTGCCCTTGCCACAGGGCAATGCAAATCACTGCTGACAAGGCCACAGCCGCCAGTAGCTGGGTGGTGGGTGTCATGGCGGCAGAGGCAATGGTCGATTTGATGTTAAGCCCGCGCAGTTGCTGGCTGAGGGTGAAGAAGCGCTCGTTCTGCGCCTGCTGCGCCCCGTGCAAGCGCACCATGCGGTGGGCGAGGACGTTTTCTTCCACCACATAGGCCAGAGAATCGGTAGCGGTTTGGCTGCTTTTGGTAATGCGATAAAGCCTGCGCGAGAGGGTTTTCATAATCCATGACACCCCAGGCACGATGACGGCCACCGCCATGGTCAGTTGCCAATTCAGGTAGAGCAGATAGGTCAGCAGAGCCACCAGGGTAAAACCATCGCGTGAAATCACCAGAAAAGCGCTGACCAGCTCATTGGCACCGGTCTGTACCTCATAAACCACGGTATTGGACAGGGCGCTGGCCGAATGGCGGCTAAAAAAATCCATGCGCGCCTGCTGCACCCGCTCGAACAAATCACGGCGCAGGCGCAGCATGCCGTCGTTGGCAATACGCGACAGGGCATACTGCCCGGCAAATTGCGCCAATCCGCGAATCAAAAACAGGCCAATGATGAATAGCGGCACCAGCCAGAGGTTGAGTGAGCCCTCGGTAAAGCCGTTGTCCAGCAGCGGCTTGAGCAGGGCAGGGATGAAGGGCTCAGTGCCCGCACCCACCAGCGTAGCGCCCAGTGCCATAGCCCAGACCCAGCGCTGCTGTCCCCAAAAATAAGGGGATACGCGGGCCAGGCGCTGGCGCAAGCTCAGGCTGCTGGGGTCAAACGCTGGTGGCTGAGGAGGAGGCACAGACGCAGCAGCGTCTGGCGGCGAAGAGGGGGGGGAGGCTTGGGGTTGCATGCGCGCCGCATTTTACGTCTTCCCCCTTGAGGGGCGGCGCAAGAACGTTCTAAGCTCTCCTGAAAAACCAGGTATGGAGGATGTAGAATTGCTCTATCTGTACCTATAGCTTTGGTACTTCTTATTGAAAGAATTTGGCTTGCCTGTGTTGCACTCTTGCTTTTCTACCTCTGCCTCTCGCCGTAATGTGTTGACCTTGCTTGGTGCAGGGGCGGTGTCTCCTGCTTTTGGTCAGTTTCGTGTGGAGGTCACGGGAATTGGCCTGCGCCAAATCCCTGTGGCTTTACCCGTATTTCGCGGGCAAGAGGGAGCACCGCAGGCCATCTCTAAAATTATTCAGGCTGACCTGGAGCGCAGCGGCTTGTTCCGCAACGTAGATGCTGCCGGGCATAGCCTGGATGAAACCTCCCACCCTGATATGCAAACTTGGCGCGAGCGCGCTGCCGATGCCTTGGTCTCTGGCAGCATGACGCGCCTGGCCGATGGCCGCTATGACGTGCGCTTTCGCCTGTGGGATGTGGTCAAGGCCCAGGACTTGGGCGGTCAGGGTTTTGTCGTCACCCAGGCGGACTTGCGCTTGGTGGCACACCGCATTGCTGACTATGTCTATGAAAAGCTGACGGGCGAGCGCGGCATTTTCTCCACCCGCATAGCCTACGTCACCAAAGCAGGCTCGCGCTATGTGTTGTGGGTGGCGGATTCGGATGGCGAGAATGCCCAATCTGCCTTGACCAGCACTGAGCCAATTATTTCCCCAGCCTGGTCGCCCAGTGGCGGGCAGCTGGCCTATGTGTCGTTTGAATCGCGCAAGCCTGTGGTGTATGTACACGACGTGGCCAGTGGCCAGCGCCGTTTGGTAGCCAACTTCCGTGGCTCTAACAGTGCACCCGCTTGGTCACCTGATGGCCGCCAGCTGGCTGTTACCTTGAGCCGCGATGGCCTCTCCCAGCTTTATCTGATTAGCGCCCAGGGAGGAGGCGAGCCACGCCGCATTATGCAAAGCAGCGGTATTGATACCGAGGCGGTCTTCTCGCCAGATGGGCAAAGCATCTACTTCGTCAGCGACCGTGGTGGTGCGCCGCAAATCTACAAAGTAGGTGTGGGCGGTGGTAACGCCCAGCGCGTGACATTCAGCGGGAATTACAACATCTCACCTGCCATCAGCCCAGACGGGCAATGGCTGGCTTACATCAGCCGTGTGGGTGGCGGGTTCAAGCTGCATGTCATGGACTTGGCCAGCGGCCAAGCCAGCGCCGTTACCGATACCAATGATGATGAAAGCCCCAGCTTTGCCCCCAACAGCCGCTTGCTGGTGTACGCCACCAGACAGGGCGGCTCTGAGGCTTTGATGACTACCACCTTGGATGGCAGCATCAAGGCCCGTTTAGCGGGCAAAGGCGGCGATATCCGCGAGCCTGATTGGGGCCCGTTTCAACCATATTGAGGCTTAGCCAGGATTGGCGGCCTCCCCCCGTGTTCAAGAAAGTGCAAACTGCAAGGGCAGTGGTGTTTTTTTGCATTGTCTGGGTCAACCTCTGACCTAGGATAGCGTTTGTAAATTGCCTGGAATGTCCCAGGATTGGAGTGAAAATCATGTTTGCTTTGAAGCGTACTTCTTTGGTAGCTGCCGCCTTGGCAGTTGTGTTGGCTGGCTGCAGCTCGGGTGTCAAGCTCAATGAAGCCTCGGTGGAAGACCGTGGTGCAGGCCAGAATTCTGGCGCTGCCAGCGGTGTTGCAGGTGTTGACCTGACCGGCACCAGCGTAGGCGCTGATGGCGGCCCTGCCAACGTAGGCCGTGTGGTGTACTTTGACTTTGACAGCTATATCGTCAAGTCTGAAGCCCAAGGTCTGGTGGATGCCCACGCCCGCTTTTTGAAAGAAAACGGCACCCGCCGCGTGATGATTGAGGGCCACACCGACGAGCGCGGTGGCCGCGAGTACAACTTGGCTCTGGGCCAAAAACGTGCTGAGGCTGTGCGCCGCTCGCTGAACCTGCTGGGCGTGCAAGACGCACAAATGGAAGCAGTGAGCTACGGCAAAGAAAAGCCCGCAGCCCACGGCTACAACGAAGCGGCTTACTCGCAAAACCGCCGCGCTGAGCTGTCTTACCGTTAAAGACAGGAGGCTACGCTCAGATGAAGAGGTCTTTACCTATGCGCCAGTCATTACACCTGATGGGCCTGCGCGCCTTGCTGGTGTGTGGCTTGGGCTTGGCCGTCTTGCCTGCACATGCCTTGTTTGAGGATGCAGAGGCGCGCCGGGCTATTTTGGAGTTGCGCCAGCGCTTTGATGCTGGCAACCAGGAAAATGCGCAGCTGCGGCGTAGCCTGCTTGACTTGCAAGCCCAGATTGAGGGCTTGCGCTCAGAACTGGCCCGCCTGCAAGGGCAAAACGAACAGCTAGCGCGTGAAGCCTCAGAAATTCAACGCGCACAAACCAGTTTGGCCCAGGGCATGGACCAGCGCCTGAGTAAGTTTGAGCCTGCGCAGATTGAGATTGATGGCCTCAGCTTTACCGCTGAACCTCAAGAGCGTGATGATTTTGAGGCCGCTTTGGCCCTGTTTCGTGGTGGGGATTTTCCTGCTGCGCGCAAGGCTTTTGCGGCTTTTGTCAATGGCTATCCCGGTAGTGGCTATATGCCTGTGGCGCGTTTTTGGCTGGCGAATACCCAGTATGCAGGCGGTGACTACAAGGAGGCCGTGGGCAACTTTCGCTCAGCGCTGAATGCGGGGCCCCTGTACTTGCGTGCACCAGATGCTGCCTTGGGCCTGGCCAATAGCCAGCTAGAGCTCAAAGACCGCAAAGGGGAGCGCCAAACCCTGGAGGCCTTGCTGAAAAACTACCCCGGCACAGAAGCAGCCCAAGCAGCCCAAACCCGATTGGACGGCATGCGTTAAGCCCTGTGCACAAACGGCTGCCCAACCTTTATTTTTGATGAAGACCATCGCCGCTGGACGTGGCGATGGCTTTTTTTATGTCTTTAGAAATAGAAACCGATACGCTGATAGAGCGCCGTTTTTCGGGCCTGGAACGCTTGTATGGCGTTGCCGCCGCGCAGCATATTCGCAGCGCCCACGTGGTGGTCGTTGGCATTGGCGGCGTTGGCTCTTGGGCGGCAGAGGCACTGGCGCGCAGCGGGGTAGGGCGCTTGACCTTGGTGGATATGGATCATATTGCCGAGTCCAATATCAACCGCCAAATTCATGCCTTGGGCAGTACAGTGGGGCAGGCCAAGGTGCTGGCCATGCAAGCGCGTATTGCTGATATCCACCCAGGCTGCCAGGTGCAGGTAGTGGATGATTTCGTTACGCCTGAGAACTGGCTGGATATGGTGCCGACCGATGCAGATGCCATTATTGACGCTTGCGACCAAGTGCAAGCCAAGCAGGCTATGGCGTACTGGGCACGCCGCAGTGGCTGGCGTGGCAGCTTTATCACTGTTGGAGCTGCTGGTGGCAAGCGCTTGGCTCATAAAGTGGAGATTGAAGACCTAGCCGAAGTCACTCATGACCCCTTGCTGGCGCAACTGCGCTACCGCTTGCGCAAGCACCACGGTGCGGCACGCAATGGCAAGAAGATAGGCTTGCACTGCGTCTTTAGTCGAGAGGCTGTGGCTGGCCCCGATGCTTCTTGCCAAATGGAGGGTGAGGCCGATGGCTCTCTTAACTGCCACGGTTATGGCTCGGTGGTGGCGGTGACCGCCACCTTCGGGCAGTGCGCGGCAGGCTGGGTGTTGGATGAGTTGGCAAAAAAACAGCTTAGAAAATTGGCTGATTCTGAAAAACACTAAAAAACCAATGCTACAATCGCGGTTTTCGCTGATTAAGACAAGGTCTTGAGCAGCAGGGGCCTTTAGCTCAGCCGGTAGAGCAGCGGACTTTTAATCCGTTGGTCGCGAGT
>CAZMMM010000074.1:3825-7827 GCA_964567385.1 uncultured Comamonas sp. | reverse complement strand
CAGCACCAAGTCGCTCACCGGCCACTCGTTAGGTGCCACTGGTGTGCAAGAGACTATTTACTGCCTCATCATGCTGAACAAGGGTTTTATTGCGGGCTCCATCAACGTAGAGACGCCAGACCCCGACCTAGCCGATATGCCCTTGGTGACCACCACGCGCGATGTACAGCTAACGCAGGTGCTCTCGAACAGCTTTGGCTTTGGCGGCACCAATGCCAGTTTGGTGTTACGCCGCTGGCAGGGTTAAGCAGCCCTAGCGGCTCCCTGAAAGTTTGCCCACCCAGCCTTGGCCCTTCAGCCAGAGTTTTTCTATCATGCTTTTTTTGCGCTCGCTCCTGCATACGGTATGGATGGCCATCACCGTCATCCCCTTTACCCTGGCCCTATTAGTGGCGCGGGTGCTGGGCTTGCCCTTGGCCGTGCGCTGGGCCATTGCACGCTCTTGGCTAGCCCTGAGCCTACACGCCCTACGCTGGTTTTGTGGAGTGCGCTACCGCATTCAGGGCATGGAGCATCTACCTACAGACCCGCAACAGGGCGTAGTGCTGCTAGCCAAGCACCAATCCACCTTTGAGACCTTTTTACTGCCCACCGTGCTGCCGCGCCAAGTGGCCTATGTCTTCAAGAAGGAGCTGCTGTCCATCCCCTTCTTTGGCTGGTCTATCGGCAGCCTGGACATGATTCACATTGACCGCAAGCAAGGCAGCCGTGCTTTTCATAAAGTAGTGGAACAAGGCAAACACCTGCTAGCCCAAGGCGCATGGGTGGCCATGTTCCCCGAAGGTACACGGGTGGCCCGTGGCCAAGTGGGTGATTACAAAAGTGGAGCCAGCCGCTTGGCCATCATGTGCAAAGTTCCAGTAGTGCCGGTTGCCGTCACGTCGGCCCGCTGCTGGCCGCGCAATGGTTTTTTGCGCTATCCGGGGGTAGTGGATATCTCGATTGGTCAGCCCATCAGCACCGAAGGGCGCAAGCACGACGAGCTGATGACCGAGGTCAAAGACTGGATTGAGGGGGAAATGCGTCGGCTTGACCCTCAAGCCTACTCCGCCACAGCAGCGGTGCAAGACACCGCAGCAAGCCACTGAGTGGAAATTTACCAGTTACCAGCGCGGCTGCTGACTGTGCCAGCTGCTAATCATGCGCAGTAGGGTGCGGTTGATGGTTTCCAGCGACAGCTCGTACTGCTCGCACAGGTCGCGCACGGCAGCATCACCTTCCTCGCGCTCCAGGGCAATGGCCAATTGCAGGCTGGGGGCGTAAGGCCCCTCTTGGCGCAAGGCCGCATCGGGAATGCGCTCTGACAAGGGCAGGCGCGCCAAGCTATCGGCCAGCGGCTCATCCAAAATATCATCCAGCCGCGAGAACAGGCCGCACAGGTACACCTCGCTGCGCAGTTCTTGGCTTACCCCCGCATCCAGCAGCAAAGAGGTGAGCTGCGCACGCATCACCATGCCTTGGCGCACGGGCTGCAGGTCAGGCTCTTCACAAGCCTGGGTGAGTAGATTGCCCAGCCATTTTTGCAGCGGCCCATACCCCAGCATCACCAAGGCACGGCGCAGGGAATCAATCGGGTGGCGAGCGCCTAGAGCGGCAGAGTTGGCATACAGCATCAGGCGGTAGGCCAGCAAAGCGTCTTCGCTCAAAATATCTTCAAACACATCCAGGGGCTGATCAGCATCCACGGCCTTCATCAGGCGCAGCACATGCTCATACGAGGGCTGCAAAGCCTTGGCGCCACGCAGATTGAACAGCACATCCTCATCAGGCCAGCCCGCCACGGCGCTAGCTTTGTATTGCTCCAAGCAGCAGCGCAACATCAGCTGGCTGTGCAGGTCTTCATACATTTGCTGCTCAACCAGGAAGGCGCAGACCGGCGGCTGCTCCTGGGCGCGCAAAAACTCCATGGCGTTCTGCGGCTGAATACTCAGCAGGCCGCTGGCAAACAGCTGGGCCTGGTCGGCATCGGGCAAGGCATCCATCTTGCCGCGCCAAATCAGGTGCAGGCCACGGCGCGAGGCATGCTGCACATAGGCGGGCAGGCTGGCATCCCATTGCAGCCAGTCGCCGCGCACCTCTAGCGCCCAAATCGGCTGGGGCTGCATGGTGGCCAGCAGCGCCTTGAGCATGGCTGGCGTCTGGGGCGAGAGCAGCAGGCGCGGGGCTGTGGGTGCCCAGGTTTCCTGCAAGGAGCGCAGGAAGTGGGGGATGTCCACCGGCTCATCCGACTCATCGTGCATAAATAGCTGCACCCCTGCGAGCTTGCGCTCGGCATTCCACAGCGGGCGATAGCCCAGCACCAGCACGTTCAAAGCGTATTGCACAAGCGCTCCTAGCCTCTTGCCTGATTCAACAATCAGCTAATGTAGTTGAACAGCGACAGCTTTTGGATGGAGGAGTAGGACTGCAGCGCGGCAGATACCGCCGTCTCCTGCGTCTTCATGCGCGAGATGGCGGCCACCATGCCCTCGGCATCGTATTCCTCGGCGGCAACGCGCTGTTTTTCCATCTGTTCTTCACGCAGCAGCAGGGTACCGCCCATGCGCTCTGCCTGGTTGAGCAGGTCGCCCGCCAAGCCGCGCACGGTAGAGACGCGGTTCAGCGCCGTATCCAGCTCCGCCAAAGACTTGCTGATGCCATGCGCCAAAGTGCCAAAGGCAGTGCTGCCATCGTCGTTGCCGTTGTCTCGCACCACGGCAATGGCACGCTCCAGCGCATCGAACAGCGAGAGGTTTTCGCTGGGGTTAACGGTAAAGCCATCCCCGGCCACCGGCTGGCCTTTGATAGTCAAGTCCATGCCGCCAATATCAATGGGGCGCTCGGGCACGTAGGTCTGCCAGGGGCCACCGTCCACGCTGTACTCCAGGCCATCGCCTGCAGCATTGTCTTGAAACACGATTTCTAGCGGCAGGTTCAGGGCGGCTACAGCTGCGGGGTCTTTAATAGCACCCACATCAGCATGGGCCTTGCCCGCATTGGGCACACCTGTTGAAGCCAGGGAAGGCTCCACCTCCAACACCCCGTTACCGGTGCTGCCACTAAAGAAGGCCAGCACGCCATCCAGCGAGTTGGGGATATGGAACTCCCCACCATTGGGCTGGCCGGACTGTATGCCTTCTTGCCCAGCGGGGAAGGCCACGCGCGATTCGGTATCCAAGCCACGGAACAGGGGCAGGCCATTGCTGTCGGTGCGGTTGCTGTATTTATGGATTTGGTCACGCAGGCTGGTGAGCTGCTCTAGCAGGGTATCGCGCTCCACCTGGGTGTAAACGCCGCTGCCCGCGCCAATCATCAGTTCACGAAATTCCTGCAACGCATCGGTAATTTCACCCAGGGTGGATTCGCCGTATTCAATCGTGGCGGTCTGTGCATCCAGGCCGCGCTGGTCGGTAGCGATGCGCTCCAGGCGGTTACGGGCGCGTTCAGCCTGGGCGGCAGCTACGGGGTCGTCACTAGGGCGGATGACGCGCTTACCCGCCGAGGTGTGCTCTATCTGGCGGGCCAGCTCGCTTTGCTGCTTGTTGATGTTGTTGATGGTGCGGTCATACATATTGGCCGTACCCAGGCGGTAGATAGACATGGCGCTACTCCTTTATGTGGTCTTGATGGTGCGGGCGCTGGGTTTAGCGGGCCACGGCGTTGAGCATGGTGTCAAACAGGCTTTGGGCGATTTGAATCACCTTGGACGATGCCTGATAAGCCTGCTGGTATTGCAGCAGGCGGGCGGCTTCTTCGTCCAGGTTCACGCCCGATACGGCAGTGCGGTCAAGCTCCAGGTTGTTCGCTACGGTGCTGGACAGCTCTGCCGCCAGCTTGGCGCTTTGTGTGCGCGTACCAATTGAGGCCATGGCTGCTGAGAAACCATCAGCCAGGCTGGTGCCCTCATCAAACAGGGTTTTGTCACGCAGCTCCATAAACCCACCCGCATTGCCTGCGTTGAGCTTGAAGCCCTCGCCCAAATCCAGGGCGTTGCCTACGGTGACGACATCGCCAGCCTGCACC
>CAZMMM010000074.1:1331-3815 GCA_964567385.1 uncultured Comamonas sp. | reverse complement strand
AGGGTGATGCTCCAGTCGCCCACGGTAATCGGCAGGCCAGAGGTAAAGGGCTGGGTGGAGACCGTGCTCCAAGTGTTGGTGACGGCGTTGAACTCCTGGTAGTCCACATTGCCTGCACCGTCAAAGCTCAGGCGCACTGGCGCACCGGGGGCAGGCAGATTGCTGGCTGCGCCCAGAGCTTCCAGGGCCGTTAATTGCAGCTTGCCTTGGTTGTTTTTGTCAATATTGGCCGTCAAAGCACTGGCGGCGGCCAGCTCATCCGGGTTGTGTACCAGGGCTTGGATTTCGCTGGCTGCACTGCTAAAGGGCTGAAACAGAATGCTTTGGTTATTGGCCGCAGCGCCCACCACCGCAGCAGGCACTTGAAAGCGCAGACCGTCATGCACCACATCAATGCCACCCGTTACGGGGTCAGGGTTGAGCAGGCTGGTCTGGCCGTCCAGCAGGCGCACCAGGCGCGGCTGGGGTGGGCCGAAGACGATTTTGTAGTCCGAGGGTTTGAACTGGCTGGCATCGGCCACCTCCGTGGTGGCAGCATTGCCCCCGCTGATGCTGTAGCCGGTGATATTGCTGTGACCAAAGCCGCTGCTGGGCAGGGCAAACAGGTCTGCACCGGGTACTCCTTGCAAAGTCAGGCCGCGCTTGTTTTGCTCGTTAAGCTCATGGCCTATCGCCAGCGCCAAGCGCCCCAGCAGGTTACGGCCTGCCACCAAGTCATCGTTGTTGTATTGCAGCAGGCCTGCAATTTCTCCGCCACCCACCATATTGGCCGTCAGCTCCACCTTGGTGCCACTGGGCTGGCTGAAGTAGAGCGACAGCTTCTGGCTGCCGGGGTATTCCTGGGTTTCTGCTACCGACAGCTCGCCCGTGGCTGTGCCCAGCACCAGCGCCTGGCTGCCGCCCACGAACAGGCTGATGCTGCCATCATCCGCCGTGACTTGGCTGGTTTGCACATACTGGTTGATTTCCCGAATCACCTGGTCGCGCGCATCCAGCAAGTCATTGGGCTGGTGGCCAGTGGCCAGGGCACGCACGATTTCGTTGTTCAGGCGCGCCACTTGCTTGGCCATGTCGTTGACCAACAGCACGTCATTACCAATTTGCTGCTGGGTGGAGTAGTCAAACTCATCCAGCATGTCAGACGCTGCGCGAAAACGCGCGGCCAGCTCATTCATGCGCGTCAGCACCACATTGCGTGCCGTGGCATCGGTGGGGGCGGCCTGCACATCGACAAAGGCATTCATCACCTGGGTCATGGCTGCGCCTATGCCGCCTTCACCGCCTGTAAATACGTCTTGCATTTGCATCAGGGATTGCAGGCGCACGCTGTCCGAGGCATAGGCCGCATTGGCCGCGTTGGACTGGCGGTTGAGCAATTCGCTGAAGTTGCGCATGACGGTGGCCACCTGTACGCCCTTGCCAATAAATCCGCTGCCGCAAGAGCCTGACTGCCCCACCACCGCCTTGGTATAGACGGTTTGGCGCGAGTAGCCAGGGGTGTTGACGTTGGCAATATTGTGGCTAGTGGTTTGCAGCGCTTGCTGGTTGGCAACCAGGGCGCTGACGCCAATGTTGATCAAGCTCATGGCGGGTGTTCTTTCTAAAAAATCAATGCTGGGTGGTGTTCATGGCCCATCGGCTCTTACCCACGGCTGGCTTGCTGCACGGCGTGGGCGCGCTCAATCGAGCGCGAGAGCTTGTTGGCGTATTGCGGGTCAGTGGCGTAGCCAGCCTTTTGCAGGGCGGCGGCATAGCCATGGGCGCTGCTGCGGCTTTGCATGGCCTGGGTGTAGCGCGGGCTTTGGCTAATCAGGCGGGCGTAGTCGCGGAAGGACTCTTCATACGAGTCATAGGCGCGGAACTTGGCCTTGAGCTTGCGCGGCTCGCCATTGATGTATTCGGTAGTGGTGATTTCAGCCACCTTGCCCTTCCATCCCGACCCGGCCTTGATGCCGAACAGGTTGAAGGAGTTGGCCCCGCCAGCGCCACGAATCTCGCTCTTGCCCCAGCCGGTTTCATGCCCAGCCTGGCCCAGCATGTAATGCGCAGGAATGCCGCTTTCGCGGGCCACGCGCTGGGCAGCAGGGGCGTGGGATTTAACAAAGTTATCCAGGCCCTTGGGCGAGGGGGCGAAGGCATCCAGGCTTTGCAGGTGAGCAGCGGTGCCCAGCATGCCCGCCTTGCTGGCCATATCAGCAGCACGGCCACTACGGCTGGCAAAGCTGACGGTGGAAGGAATGCTAAAGCTGGCCCCTGGCCCTATGCCCCGCGCCACACCGCCTACGGCGGGCTGCATGCCGGCCAGGGCTTCTTTTTCATCCACGCCCATAGAGCGGGCAATCTGCGCGGTAATCGCGGCGCTCAAGCCCCCTGGCAGGCCAGACATGGTGACCGACATCTGCTGGTCATACATATCACGCGCCAGATCGGTGCCGCCTTCTTCATTGAGCAGCATCGAATAGCGGATATGGCCGGGCTTTAGCG
>CAZMMM010000074.1:0-1321 GCA_964567385.1 uncultured Comamonas sp. | reverse complement strand
AGCAGGCCGCTTTTCATGGTGGCCTCGCGCATGCTTTTAATCATCTCACGCATGAACAGCGATTCCAGCTGCTTGGCCGCCTCGCGGGCAGCTTGGGGGCTTTTGTTATTGGCCTCGCTCTTTAAGTGGTTGAGGGAGTTGACATCGGTGGCCAGGGCATTGCCCGCGTTGTAGCCCAGTATCTGGCTGCTCATAAGACCTCCAGCTCGGCATTCAAAGCGCCTGCGGCTTTGATGGCCTGCAAAATTGCCAGCAAATCCTGGGGCGTTGCGCCCAGGGCGTTCAGGGAGCGCACCACCTCAGACAGCTGAGGCGACGAGGGCACGTTAATCACCTGCCCGGGCTCCTGGGTGATTTGGATGTCTGCCTTCTCAGTCACCACGGTCTGGCCCTGGGAGAAGGCATTGGGCTGGCTAATGACGGGGGTGGAGTCAATGGTGATGGCCAGATTGCCGTGGGCAATAGCGCAAGGGCCAAGGGTGACGGCCTGGTTCATCACAATCGAACCGGTGCGCGGGTTAATCACTACCTTGGCCGCCGGGCGGGAAGTGGCCAACTCCAGCTCTTCAATATCGGCAATAAAGCTCACACGGGCGCTGGGGTGGGAGGGGGCTTGCACCTCTACGGTGCGGCCATCCAGGGCAGAGGCCGTGCCCATGCCGTGGCGGCTGTTAATGGCTTGCACCACCTTGTTGGCAGTTTGAAAATCGGTGGCGTTAAGCCCCAGGCGAATGGTGTCGCCCTCGTTCAAAGGGGTGGGAACGGCCTGCTCTACCTGTGCGCCCATGGGGATGCGGCCCGCGCTCAAGTGGTTGACCTGCACTTTGGAGCCGCCTTGCGAAGCGCCTGCCCCGCCTACCACTAGGTTGCCCTGGGCCAGGGCATAAATCTCGCCATCTGCGCCGCGCAGCGGGGTGGTGATTAGCGTGCCGCCTTTGAGTGATTTGGCGTTGCCCATAGAGGACACCACCACATCAATATGCTGGCCGGGCTGGGCAAAAGCGGGCAGTTCGGCAGTTACCACCACCGCCGCCACGTTCTTGAGTTGCAGGTTGCGTGCATTGCTGCCTGCTGGCAGCGTTACCCCCATTTGCTGCAAATAGTTTTGCAGCGATTGGCTGGTGTAGGGCATTTGTGTGGTCTGGTCGCCCGTGCCATCCAGCCCCACCACCAGGCCATAGCCGGATAACTGGTTGCTGCGCACGCCCTGCACGGCGGCCACTTCCTTGATGCGCAGCGCCTGCGCGGGCAGGGCCAGGGTCAGCAGGGCGACTGCGGCCAGGTAGGCGATGCGGCGGGACAAAGACAGGAGGTTCATGCC
>CAZMMM010000073.1:0-7853 GCA_964567385.1 uncultured Comamonas sp. | reverse complement strand
GGGCGCGAAGGCCACGCCGTCAGCCTGGTGTGCCTGGACGAAGAAGGCTTCATGATGGAGATTGAGCGCTTTACCAAGCAAGAAATCCCCGTGCAGGTATTGCCCGAATTTGGCCCCGCCGAAGGCGAGAAGGCCGAGCCGATTGCCATGGGTCGCCAAACCATCTGGGGCGGCGCTGGCAAGCCCCCTAGCCGCGACGTGATGCAGGCTGCCGCCAAAGCCGCCCGCCAGGAAATGATGGAGCGCATTCGCACCAACAAGGCTAAAAACCCGCGCCCTGCCACCAAGCAGCGCACCCCCGTGGCGCAAGCCGCTGCGCAAATCAGCCACCACGATGGCGGCAGCGAAGGGGCTGATACACCCCAAGAAGCCACGCCTGCCGCACCAAGGCGCAGCGGCCAGGGCTATAACCGCTCACGCCAGCGCCCCTCGCGCAACTCCAACCGCCAAGACCCGGCCACTAGCGAAAGAGCAAGCGCAGCTCCTCGCCCCAGCCAGCGTCCAGAGCGCTCTGAGCGCCCTGCCAGAACGGGTCAACGCCAGCACAGCGCCAACCATGACAGCAGCAGCCGCTTTGAGTTTCAGCCGCCCAGCGATGCCCATTTAGGTACCCAGCTAGGCCGCCCAGTGCAAAGAAGCCCGCGTGGAACGACTGGTGGCCAGCCAGACCCCACCCGCACCAGCATTGACCTAATGACTGAGCGCCCCAGACGCAGCGGCGGCTTTGGCGCCACAGGTTTTGGTGGTGCAGGCAATCGCCGCCGCAGCGGCGGTGGTGGCGGTGGCTACAACCGCTAAGCCACAAACACGCCCTTAAAGCACACTCACTGTCGGGGGGCTGGCAGCCCTCCCTTACCGCTTGTTTAAAACCCCATCTTGGGCCCAGCGTCCAAGGTGTATCCATTTTTAATAAGGTTGCCCCATGCTGTCTCAGCCCACCCCCAGCCTGCGCCCAAGCAATCGCGCCACCCGCCGCCTGCTTGGCATAGTCTGTGCACTCAGCCTGACCGCTTGTACTACCGTTCCCCTGCCCCAGTGGCCCAGCACCCCAGTGCAAGACCGTGGCGGCGCTACCACCCAGCCCCTTGGGCCAACAGGTGAGCGCACAGGCTCTGCGGCCAGCACCCAGCCCGTCAGCCAGCAGCAAGTGCATGCCATGCCCTATAGCCAGGCAGTGGCCGCGCACTTCCCCGCCCCTGCCGTGTCTTACACCACCCCAGGACTGAGCAGCGGCGAGGGCAATTACACCAACAACCAAACCCTGACCAACTTTCTGCGCCAACTCCCCCAGGAGACTGGGCGCGGCATACGCACAGCCATCTTGGAAGCGGGCTTCTCACAGCAAGGCCAACCCATTCACGCCGTCTTGACTGGGCAGCTTTCTGACCTGAGCCCTGCCGCCATTGATAGCCAGCAACGCCCCACCGTGATGATTGTGGCGGGACAGCAGGGCAACGCCCCAGCCTCTACCGAGGCTGCGCTGGCCCTGCTGCAAACGCTCAATCACAATGAGCAACTGCAAGCAGCACTAGGGAAGATGCAAATTCTCCTCGTGCCCCGCGCCAATCCTGATGGCTTTAGCCAAGGCCAGGCTCATACAGCAAACGGCGTAGATTTGCGCCACGACCACCTGCAGCTCAGTACCCCAGAGGCCCGTGCTTTAAGCCAGCTCATCACCCGCTATCAACCAGCTGTTGTGCTGGAGCTGGGTGAATACCCCGCCCTAAGCCCCTCTGCGCTGCAACTGCCCGCCGTCACCTTGCACGATGTGGGCGCACAGTACGGCATCACCCACAACGCCCATGAATTCATTGTGAAAGCAGAGCGTGAGTGGTTCTATCAACCCCTGGCCCAGCGGGTGTCACAAGCAGGGCTGAGTATTGACTGGCTCTCCCACCCCGCAGCACCCACCGCGGCCGAGCCCACCCCCAGCCTGGCGATGGACACCTTGGCCCCAACCACGCTAGCGAACGTAGCAGCCCTTAAAAACGCGATTGGCTTAGTCATCCACAGCCGTGGCAGCGACCTAGGCCCCACCCATTTGCAAAGACGCATACACAGCCACATGCAAGCCATGCTGGCCGTGCTAGACAGCACCAGCACACGCGTCAAAGACATTGCCAAGGTGCAAAACTTCGTAGCGCGCGATACCGCCTCCCAGGCCTGTGAAGGCCAGTTCACCCTCAGCGCCCAAGCACGCACCGCCCAGCGCAAAATGAGCTTTATCGACTTAGATACAGCCCAAGTGATTGACCGCACCGTGGCTTGGCAATCCAGCCTGGACCAACGCCAGCAGCAGCATAGCAACCGCCCCTGTGGCTACTGGCTCCCTCCTGAGGCCCAGGACACCGCCGCTTTGCTAGACCTGCTAGGCGTGCGCGTGCAGCGCATTGCAGAGCTGTCCCCTCTGGCAGCGGAAAGCTTTACCAGCGACGGTGACCGCCTCATCCAAACCCAGCGCGCCTTGCTAGAGGCCACCCCCGGCAGTTACTACGTCAGCCTCAGCCAGCCCCTGGCCCACCTGGCCACAGCCGTGTTAGAGCCAGCCACCTCTTTTAGCTCCTACAGCCAAGGCGGGTTAAGCCAGCTCAGTGATGTGGCTCGCGTCATCAATCCTCCCTCCCTCGTGTTTGCTGAAGACTAAGGCGCCTACAGCCCTCCCCAAGCAATAACAAGGTATGATTCGCGGTTTTACTGCCTGCCCGTAGCTCAACTGGATAGAGCAATTGCCTTCTAAGCAATAGGTCGGGGGTTCAAGTCCCTCCGGGCAGGCCACATCACGGGTTTCTACCATACGCCTTATTTCAAAAGCCGCCTCCCGCCTAGGGAGTGCGGCTTTTTTCATACCTGATAAAGCCATTTTGGATTTCGCATGACTTCTATGACCGCTAACGCACTACTTTCCAACGCCCCTCTACCCTTGTTTGACCGCATTGAGGCCAGCCAGGTTCAGCCCGCTATTGAGCAGCTCATCGCCCACGCCAGTACCGCCCTGGAGACTGTGACTGCTGCCGACTTCCCAGCCCAGTGGTCTGCCGTTGCCAAAACACTGGACACCGCTACTGAAGCGCTTGGCCGTGCCTGGGGGGCCGTTAGCCATTTGAGCAGCGTTGCCGACAATCCAGAGCTACGTGCTGCCTTCAATGCTGCCCTACCCCTGGTAACAGAGTTCTGGACACGCTTGGGCGCAGATGAGCGCCTTTACGCCAAATACAAAGCCATGGACACCGCCAGCATGAATGCCGAGCAGCGCAAAGCACATACCAACGCCCTGCGCGGCTTTGTGCTTTCGGGGGCAGAGCTGACGGGGGCTGACAAAGAACGCTTTGCCGCCATCCAAGAGCGCAGCGCCGCCCTGGCACAAAAATTCAGCGAGAACACGCTGGATGCAACCGATGGCTGGGCTTACTACGCCAGCGCGCAAGAAGTGGCGGGCATTCCGGCTGATGTACTGCAAAGCGCCCAAGCTGCGGCCCAGGCAGACGGCAAGGAAGGCTATAAGCTGACCTTGAAAATTCCCTGCTACCTGCCAGTCATGCAGTTTGCCAATAGCAGCGCCCTGCGCGAAAAGCTGTATCACGCCTATGTCACCCGCGCCTCCGACCAGGCCGAGGGCGAATCCGCACAGGCTTTGGACAATGCGCCCATCATTCGTGAAATCCTGCAACTGCGCCAGGAAGAAGCCCAACTGCTGGGCTATGCTAATTTCGCCGAGGTGTCACTGGTGCCCAAAATGGCCCAGTCCCCTACCGAGGTGATTCGCTTTCTGCGCGACTTGGCAGCGCGCGCCCGACCTTTTGCCGAGCAAGATGTCCAAGACCTGCGCGAGTTTGCGCATGAATCCCTGGGAATGAACGACCCCCAGCCTTGGGACTGGAGCTATATCAGCGAAAAACTCAAGGAAGCACGCTACGCCTTCAATGAGCAGGAGGTCAAACAATATTTCACGGCTCCCAAAGTGCTTTCTGGCCTATTTGCCATTATTGAGAAGCTGTTTCACGTACAAATCGTGCCCGACCAGGCTCCCGTCTGGCATCCCAGCGTCCAGTTCTACGCCTTGCAGCGCAATGGCCAGACCATCGCCCAGTTCTACCTTGACCAGCCCGCCCGCAACGGCAAGCGTGGCGGTGCATGGATGGATGATGTACGCAGCCGCTGGCTACGCCCTGACGATGGCCAGCTCCAGACCCCAGTAGCGCATATGGTGTGCAATTTTGCTGAAGGCGTGGATGGCCAGCCCGCCCTACTCACTCACGATGATGTCATCACCCTATTCCATGAATCCGGCCACGCCTTGCACCACATGCTTACCCAGGTGCAGGAAAAAGATGTATCCGGCATCAACGGCGTGGAATGGGATGCGGTGGAGCTGCCCAGCCAGTTCATGGAAAACTTCTGCTGGGAATGGCAGGTGCTACGCAACATGACCGCCCATGTGGAAACTGGCGAGCCACTGCCGCGTGTCCTGTACGACAAGATGGTGGCTGCCAAAAATTTCCAGGCTGGTATGCAAACCCTGCGCCAAGTGGAATTTGCCCTGTTTGACATGCTGCTGCACAGCGAATACGACAGCGCCCAAGGCGACTACCAAGCCCTGCTTGAACAAGTACGCGCCGAGGTAGCCGTACTGCCCACCACCGCCTACAACCGCAGCACCAACACCTTTGGCCATATCTTTGCTGGCGGTTATGCAGCGGGCTATTACAGCTACAAATGGGCAGAGGTGCTCTCTGCGGATGCCTATGCTGCCTTTGAAGAAACACAAAGCCCTGACGGCAGCCACAGCGCCAGCACTGGCCAACGCTACCTGCAAGAAATTCTTGAGCGTGGCGGCAGCCGCAGCGCCCTGGAGAACTTCACCGCCTTCCGTGGACGCGCTCCGCAGCTAAATGCGCTCTTGCGCCACCAAGGCATGAACCTGGGCAGCACCGTGCCTTCAGCGGCCCGAGCTGGTTAAGTATTGTGTGGTCTTGTCGTACTTTTTGAAAAAAGCTGTCAACCCGTGCAGCCTCTGAGGCGTTGTACCCGCATCTCTCTTTTTTATTTAGGAGTTTTGCCATGCCTCAGAGCCTCAATCAAAGCACCACCCAAATCTGGCCCGAAGACGAGCGCGACCGCAAGCGCTAACAGCTTGGCCCTCCGGCGCAGTAATGCAACCCAGCAGTAGCTGCGCCCGCTGAGGGTGAAACTCCAGCCCTAAGGCCGCGATATAAAATCCACCCCTTAGGGCTAAAGATGCCAAGCTAGCTGCCGATAAAGCGGTAAGCCCTCTTTTAGGCAACCGTCACTGGCATAAGGAGTTGACCATGCAAACCCATCATATCGGCCATCAAGCCCATACCCCCCAGCCTCAGCTGCGCCCTGCCGAGCACCAGCGCACCCAAGCGCCAGCCAATGACGCGTTGAGCGAGGCCCGGCGCGCCGCGCAGTCCCGCCCCGAAGGGCAGCGCAACGCCTTGAATGCCCAAATGTCTGTCAAGGCAGGCAATGACGGCTTGGCACTGCTGTACCGCAGTGCCGTAGACCACATCAACGAGCTGCTTGCACCTGAACTAGGCCCCGATGCCATCGGGCAAGCCATGGGCCAAGACAACAGCCCAGAAGGTACGGCAGGCCGCATCCTGAGCATGTCCACTGCTTTTTTTGAGCAATATGCCGCCCAGCATAAAAACAAAGACCCCGAACAGCTCGTACATGATTTTGTCGACCTGATTCGCGGTGGCTTCGAGCAAGGCTACACCGAGGCGGCAAACATCTTGACTGGCCTGGGCGTGATGGGCGAAGACAGCCCCATTGCCGCCGGTATTCAAAAAACCTTTGAGCTGGTGCAAAAAGGCTACGATGATTTCTTGGCTAGCAAGCTGGCCGAACTACGCCCAGCCACCCCAACTGAAGACAGCAGCAGCGCCAAACCAGCATAAGCGCCCTACTTCAAAATTTTTTACAAAGCCAGGCCTATTAAATTAGGTCTGGCTTTTTTGTATTTACCAATTCTGAAATTTTTGCTCAGATATTGCTATGCTTCGCGGTTTGCCTATCGTGCTGCAAACAGCGCAGGCTACGGCCCGTTTTATACCTATCTCTTTGCAACTGGTTTTATGTTTTTATACGTTTTGCTCGCCCTGATGCTGCTCGGTTCTGCTTGGCTGTGGCATCCGCTACGCAGCACTGGCTGGCGTTACTACAGCTTGGCGATCGCCTTAACCATTGCATTTGGCATTAGCCCAGCCGTGCTAATTTGGGCGCTGCGCAATACCACTGTCAGCTACACCTTGATTGCTTACACCCAAGTCATTGCAGGATGGCTGTTAGCCAGTATTGCAGGCGCTTGGCTACTGGCTGTGTTGCGCGATTTTATGGCTGTTCTAGGCTGGGGGCTGGGCATGCCCCAAGCCGCCTTCAATCTATGGCAGCCTAAAACCACCCTCCTCAGTACCAGCTTTGTATTATTTGTCTGTGCCTATGGCGCTTTACAAGGCTTGCAAGCCCCAGAAGTGCGCGAGCAAGAGCTCACCCTAGCCAGTTTGCCCCCTGAACTCAATGGCCTGCGCGTAGCTGTATTGGCAGATTTACACGCCAGCCCTGTCAATAATGTGTTCTATATCCGCGAAGTGGTAGAGCGCACCAATGCCGCCAAGCCAGATTTAATTTTATTGCCCGGCGATTTAGTGGATGGTGACGCCCAAACCCAGGCCCACAACATCGCTCCACTGGCAGACTTGAAAGCCACATACGGGGCTTGGGCTGCCCCTGGTAATCACGAGTATTACAGCGGCTATCTGGCTTGGGCCGAGGTATTCAAGCAACTCCAGCTGCCCTACCTCGCCAACGAGGCCGAAACCATTCTTGTCAAAGGCAAGCGGCTGACAATTTCCGGCGTGGGCGATCCAGCCTACTACCAATCCAACCACAGTGGCGATGGTGTAGAGCCAGATATTGCAACCGTCGTCCACCAGGCCTGGCAGCAGGAAAGCGAGTTTCATATTTTGCTGGGCCACCAGCCCAAAGTGGCACGCCGCTATGCGGCACGCAGCAGCTTCGATTTGCACATTGCTGGCCATACCCACGGAGGGCATATTCTTGGGCTGGATCGCCTGATCGCCCACTTCAACGATGGCTTTGTGCGCGGGCGCTATGACCTGGACGGCATGACCCTATTCGTCAGCAGCGGTGCCGGCCTGTGGGCAGGCTTTACCCAGCGCCTGGGCGTACCCGCCGCTATTGATGTACTGGTGCTGCGCAGCAGCAAAAAGCTTAACTAAATAAGCAAATAGCGAAATAGGTAAAAATACAGGCTATGACACAAGCCAACTCTTCATCTTCCACCGCAGCGGACGCAGGGCTGATCGACCGCCTGCGCACCCGCAACCTGGGGCTGCTGGTAGCAGCCCAATCCTTGGGCGGGGCTTCGCCGCCTATCATCATTTCTCTGGGAGGACTGGTAGGGCAGCAGCTTTCCAGCAACCCTACGGCCACCACCCTGCCTGTTAGCATTTACCAGTTGGGGCTGGCGCTTTCCACTCTGCCTGCGGCATGGCTGATGCACCGCCTGGGTCGCCGTGCGGCCTATGTGCTGGGGGCGCTGATGGGGATTGTTTCGGGGATGATTGCCGCTTACGGCATCTCGCAATCAGACTTCATTACCTTCTGTATTGGCACAGCGCTGGCGGGTTTTTACGCCGCCTGTGTGCAAAGTTACCGCTTTGCTGCCCTGGATGCGGTGGGTGAGCCGACGATGCACGCCAAAGCCATCTCGCGCATCATGGTCGGTGGTTTGATTGCCGCCATCATCGGCCCCCAAGTGGTAATTTGGACACGCGATGCCCTGCCCGCCACGCCTTTTGCGGGCAGCT
>CAZMMM010000072.1:0-7900 GCA_964567385.1 uncultured Comamonas sp. | reverse complement strand
AGGGTGTATGTAGAGCTGGAGAACACCCCTATCGTATGGCACTGGCAGGGCTATGATGCGGTCGGTCAAGGCCAAGTACGCCCCCATTACGCACTAGCAGATGTTGCGGCGACTAGTGCGCCCCAAGCCTGCTTTTTGGATGAGGAGGGCGTGGTGTATTTGCTGTGCCAGCAGCAGCTGGGGGTGGTGTATAGCCAGGATGTAGGCGCTGTAGCGGACTGGCTAGAGCCAACCAACTGTCAGCCCGAAGCGGTGAGGCGAGAGGAGCTGCCCCAGCGCTTTGGATTTGTGCGTAGTCCAGAGAAGGCGCAGCAGCTGGCAGGATAAAAAAAGGACTCGTTTGATAGCGAGTCCTTTTTGCTAGGGTGCGCTCGCCTAGCTTGTGAACGAGGCAGAGCAAGCGCGCACAAGTGCAGCAAGCTTAGTCTTCTTTAGCAGCGGGAGGCTCTGGCTCTTGGAAGCTACCCCCAGCGGCGTTGGCCATATAGACCACGGCCAGGGTGATTTCATAGTCGGTGAATTTGCCGCCGCCTTGGGGGCTCATGGCGCCCTTGCCGTTGATGGAGGAGGCCGCAAGGGCTTGCAAGCCAGAAGGCAGACGCTCACCCCAAGCACCCGCATTTGCAAAGATGGGGGCACCGGAAACGCCTGTAGCGTGGCAGGCCGCGCATTGTGCTTTATAGACCTCTTCACCTGAGGCCAGGGGGCGGTCAGTCTCGACGGCGCGGATTTCTACCGAGCCCACCTTTTGGATGCGCAGGGCTTGGGCAAGCTCGCTTTCCGCTTGTGGGGCTGTGCCGCTAGGGCCGCCAACAGCAATCAGGGCAGCACTCAGAACCACGCCAACAATGGAGGAGAGGTAGAAAAATGACTTGGACTTGGATGCACCGCCGGCGCTCTGTTGTTGGGTGTCGCTCATGATGTTATGTACTCGTAGGGGCTAGAAACCAACTACCGATTATATCGGGCAGGGCTAGGTACTAGCGCAATCCCCATGCCCTTGCTCGGTTGTAGTGCTGATTTGCCACAGTTGGCAGGGCTATGGGGGACTTAATCGAGGGGCGCGGCCTCGTTTTGCCAGCCACCGCCCAGCGCCTTGTAAAGGTGCAGCTGGTTGAGCTGTTCGGCCAGGCGGGTTTGTAGCTCGGCTTGCTCTAGGGCGAACAGGCTGCGCTGGGCATCAAGCAGGTCTAGGTAACTGGCTACGCCGTTGTTATAGCGCAGCTCGGCCAGCTCCAGGCTGCGGCGCACGGCTTGCAGTTGGGTGGCCAGGGCTTGAGCCTGCTCATGCAGGCTGCTGCGGCTGTGCAGGGCATCAGACACCTCTTTGAAGGCGGTTTGGATGGCCTTGTCGTATTGGGTCAGCATGATGTCGCGCTCTGCCTCAGCGGCTTTGAGGTTGGCTTGGTTGCGACCGCCGGTAAAGATGGGTAGGGTCAAGGTGGGCCCTACGCTAAAGCCCCAGGTGCCACTTTTGAACAGGTTGGACAGCTCGCTGCTGACGCTGCCGTATTGCCCCGTCAGGCTGATGCTGGGGTAGAAGGCAGCGCGTGCCGCACCAATTTGGGCATTGGCGGCGATGAGTTGTTGCTCCGCCTGGCGGATATCTGGGCGGCGGCTAAGTAGTTCTGAGGGCAGACCGGCTTGCAGCTCAGGCAGGGCCGCTTGCGTGCCCAGTCTGGCTTGCGCCAAAGCGTTTTGGGCTTGCTCGGGCAGGGTGGTTTGCCCCAGCAACAGGGCCAAAGCAGAGCGGTTGGTGGTCTGTAGCTGCTTTTGCTGGGCGTGGGCGGCGCGGGCTGCCTCAGTCAGGGACTGGGCCTGGCGGTAGTCCAGTTCGGAGGTCAGTCCAGCTTCCCAGCGCAGCTCGGTCAGGGCGATGGAGGCTTCGCGAGACTCCAAGGTGCGCTGTGTTAGCGCCAGCTGCTCTTCACCTGCCACCAAGCTCAGCCAGCTTTGCGCCACGCTGGTGACCAGGGCCAGCTCAAAGCTTTGGCGTGCCTCATCAGTGGCCAAGTATTGGGCCAGGGCTTGGTCTTTCAGAGCGCGGATACGGCCGAAAAAGTCCAGCTCCCAGGCTGGAATGCCTAGCCCAGCGCTGAAGCTACTGCCCAGCTCACCGCTGCTATTGTGGCCACGGGTAGCGCTGGCTTGCGCAGAGACGGTGGGCAAGTGGGCAGCGCTTTGGATATCAAACTGCGCACGCGCCTGTTCTAGGCGTAGGCTGGCCACACGCAGGTCGTGGTTGTGCTCCAAGGCGCTGCGCACCAGCGATTGCAGGGTGGAGTCGGTAAAGAAGTCCTCCCAGGCTGGGGAGGCTGCTGCGCTGCTGTCTTCGTTAGAGGCAGGTGCAGCGCTGCTGTACTGCGTAGGGACATTGGGCTGTGGGCGCTCGTAATGGGGGGTGAGTGAGCAGCCCGACAGCAGCAGTGCCAGAGCCGCAGCCAGCAGGGTAGGTGAGATGGAGGGAATGTTTTTCTTAGTCATTTTGAGCCTCGATACCGGCTTCAGCGGCGTGGCGACGATCCATGGTGTGCTGGCGGGCACTGCCTTTAAAGATGGAGCGCACAATTACAAAGAACGCAGGTACAAAAATCACCGCCAGTGATGTGCCGGTAATCATGCCGCCCAATACGCCTGTGCCAATGGCGCGTTGGCTGGCAGAGCCAGCGCCGCTGGCCAGCACTAAGGGCAATACGCCCAGGCCAAAGGCCAGCGAGGTCATGATGATGGGGCGAAAGCGCAGGCTGGCGGCGCTCAGCGCTGCCGCCGCTAGGCTCTTGCCCTGGGCTTGCAAATCCTTGGCGAACTCGATAATCAAAATCGCGTTTTTCGCGGACAGGCCAATCACCGTAATCAGGCCGACTTGGAAGTACACATCATTGGTGTACTCGCGCAGCAAGGTGGCGATCACTACACCCAGCACACCCAAGGGCACGACCAGAATCACAGCCAGAGGAATGGACCAGCTCTCGTACAGCGCGGCCAGGCACAGGAAGACGGCCAGCACGGCAAAGCCGTACAGCACCATGGCTTGAGAGCCTGCCAGCTTCTCTTCGCGGGACTGGCCCGTCCACTCATAGCCAAAACCGGGGGGCAGTTGGGCGGCCAGGCGCTCCATTTCTGCCATGGCATCCCCCGTGCTGTAGCCGGGCGCTGCGTCACCGGCAATACGCACAGCGGGGTAGCCGTTGTAGCGCACGGTTTGCTGCGCACCTGTAATCCAGTGGGTGCTGGCAAAGGTGGATAGTGGCATGACCTGGCCTTGGGCATTGCGCACATTGATGGCCAGCAGGTCAGGCTCTTGCATGCGGTCGGCCGCGTCGGCCTGCACCACTACGCGCTGCAAGCGTCCTTGGTTGGGGAAGTCATTTACATAACTGGAGCCCAGAGCGGTGGACAGGGCGGTGTTGATGGCTTCAAACCCCACGCCCAAGGCATTGGCCTTGTCGCGGTCGATGTCGATTTGCAGTTGGGGGGCATCCTCTAGTCCATCGGGGCGCACACCGGCCAGTATGGGGCTTTGCGCTGCCATGCCCAGCATTTGGTTGCGGGCATTGATTAAGGCCTGGTGGCCTGCGCTGCCACGGTCTTGCAGGCGGAAGGTAAAGCCTGAGGCATTACCCAGCTCTGGAATGGGTGGGGGGTTGATGGCAAAGATAAAGGCATCACGCACGCCAGACAAAGCGCCCATGGTGCGCCCGGCCAGTGCGTCTGCTGATTGCCCTGGGCCTGCACGCTCTTTCCAATCCTTCAGGCTGATAAAGGCCAGGGCCGCGTTTTGCCCCTGGCCGGAGAAGCTGAAGCCCAGCACGCCGACCATATTGGCGACCTCGGGCTGCTGAAGGACAAAGTCTTCAACCTTCTCCATCACGGCACGGGTGCGCTCTTGGGTGGCACCAGGGGGCAGTTGTACGTTGACCAGCATCAGGCCCTGGTCCTCACCTGGCAGGAAAGAGGTGGGCAGGCGCTCGTACACCACTACGACAGCGCCGATGATGGCGGCGTAAATGAATAAATAGCGTGCAGCGCGGCGCAGGGTGCGCCCCACCAGCGTTTGATAGCCCTTGGTGATGCGGTGAAAGAAGCGGTTAAAGCCGTTGAAGAAGCGGTTAACGAGGCCGCCAATCCAGCCCCAGAGCCCCTTCCTTTCCTGGCGCGTGTGGCCAACACCTACGGGCTTGAGCAAGGTGGCACACAGGGCAGGCGTGAGCGACAGGGCCATGAAGGCGGAAAAGCTGATGGAGGCCACCATCACCGTGGCAAATTGGCGGTAGATGTTGCCGGTTGCGCCCGAGAAAAAGGCCAGGGGCACAAATACGGACACCAGCACCACCGTTACGCCCACAATGGCGCCCGAGATTTGGCGCATGGCTTTGCGCGTGGCTTCCAGGGGGGGCAGACCCTCCTGGTGCATGATGCGCTCTACGTTCTCCACCACCACAATGGCATCGTCCACCACGATACCGATGACCAACACCATACCAAACATGGTCAGTACGTTGATGGAGAAGCCCAGTGCCAGCAGCACAGCAAAGGTGCCAAGCAGGGCAATGGGAACCACGATAGTGGGGATGATGGTGTAGCGCCAGTTCTGCAAGAACAGGAACATCACCAAAAATACCAGGGCAACCGCTTCGAGCAAGGTCATCACCACCTGGCTGATAGAAATTTCAATAAACGTAGCGCTGTTGTAGGGGATGGTGGATTCCACACCCTCTGGGTAGAACTGTTCTAGCTCTTTGAGCTTGGCCAGCACGTCTTTAGAGGCTTGCAAGGCATTGCCTGAGGGCGATAGCTGTACCCCCATACCCACAGCGGGTTTGCCGTTAAGGCGTGCTGATGTGGCGTAACTTTGACCGCCCAGCTCAATGCGCGCCACGTCTTTGAGGCGCACGGTAGAGCCATCGGCATTGGCACGCAAAACGATATTGCCGAATTGCTCAGGCGTGCTCAACTGCCCCTGCACTACCACGGTGGCAGCAATGCTCTGGCCGGTGATGTTGGGTAAATCGCCCATGGTGCCACTGGCAACCTGAGCGTTTTGCGCGCGAATGGCGTTGGTAACGTCTGAGGCGGCCAGGGAATAGCCCGTCAGCTTGGCGGTATCCAGCCAAATACGCATGGCACGCTCAGAGCCAAAGAGCTGTACCTGACCAATGCCGGGCAGGCGTTGCAGCTCAGGCTGGATGTTGCGCGAGGCGTAATCGCTTAAAGCGGTGATGTCGATGTCCGGATTCTTGGACGACAGCATGGCGAATAGCAGGAAGTTGGAGCGCGATTTGTCCACGCGCACGCCTTGCTGCGTCACGACTGCAGGCAGCCGTGGGGTGGCACGGGCCAGGCGGTTTTGCACGTCCACCTGGGCCATGTCGGGGTCGGTGCCTGGCTCAAAGCTGATGGTCAGGCTGCCCGTGCCATCAGCCTGGGCGATGGACTCCATGTAAATCATGCCGGGCGAGCCGTTCATCTCGCGCTCAATGACCGATAGCACACTGTCTTCCAGCGTCTGCGCCGATGCGCCTGGATAGGCGGCATTGATCACAATCGTTGGTGGGGCAACAGGGGGGTATTGGGCAATGGGCAATTGCTTGATGGCCACCAGGCCCAGCACGCAGATAAATAGTGCAATCACCCACGCAAAAATTGGGCGATCAATAAAAAACTTAGCCATGGTTGCTTACCTATAGTCTGGGCGTGCTCAGGATTGCTGAGGGGTTGCATCAGCATCGCTGGGGGCGCTGTTGCTATCAGGGGCAGGGCTGTTGTCTGCGGGCTGTCCAGCTTGCTGTTGCCAGGGCACAGGTTGGAAGAGGGTACCCGGTGGCATCATTTGCAGCTTCTGGAAACCATCCACCATGACCTGCTCGCCCGCTTGCAGGCCAGAGTGCACCAGCCAGCGGTTGCCCTGGCCCATGCTGATGCTGACGGGGCGGCGCTCGGTAGTGCCTGCTGCGCTGACCACAATCACCGTGTCGCCACGCTCGCTGCGTGTGACTGCCTGCTGAGGCAGGGCAAAGGCGTTTTCAGCCTGTCCCTGGTCCATGCGAATGCGCACGTACAGGCCGGGCAGCAGTAGCCCATCAGGGTTGGGTACTTCGGCGCGCAAAGTGACTTGGCCTGTGCCGGCATCTACCGACAGGTCGCTGAATAGCAGCTTGCCGCTGTGTGGGTAGACTGAACCGTCTTCCAGCATCACTTCAACGCCGGAGCTGTCTTGCTTGCCCTGACCTTGCAGGTGCTGGCGTAGCTTGAAAATCTCGCTGGCTGATTGTGTGAAGTTGACATAAACAGGGTCAATTTGCTGAATCAGCGCCAAAGGTGTTGGCTCGCCTTGGCCCACCAAGGCCCCTTCCGTCACCAGGGCGCGGCCAATACGGCCAGCAATCGGGGCTGTCACATTGGCGTAACCCAGGCTGATTTTGGCCGAGCGCAGCTGCGCCTGGGCGGCCTTGACTTCGGCCTGGGCTTGTTTATCAGCTGCATCGGCGTTGTCAAAGTCTTGCTGGCTGATGGCGTTGGCCGCTACCAAGGGCGCAAAGCGCTTGCGCTGGGCGGCGGCTTGCACAGCCTGGGCCTGGGCGCGTGCCAAAGCAGCCTCGGCATTTTGCACCGCTGCTTCATAGGGGGCAGCGTCAATTTGGAACAGGGCCTGGCCAGCACGTACATCAGTACCTTCAGTGAAAAGGCGTTTTTGCACAATACCGGCGCTGCGCGCGCGTACCTGGGCGGTGCGCGAGGCTTCAATGCGGCCTGGGAGCTCGGTGACTATCTGTAAAGACTCGGGCTGGACTTGTACTACCCCAACGGGCACTTGGGGTGCGCCGCCGCCGGGTGTGCTGGGCTTGCTGGCCTCGGGTTTGTCGCTTAGGCAGCCCGCTAGCAGGCTGCTGGCCAGTAAGGCTGTCAAAGTCCAGGGGGGGGTGGTGCGGCGCACAGCCGTTGCGGCAGTGGGGTGGATTTTTTGTAAGTCCATGGTAAATAAGGGGTATTTTTGTGGGTGAGCGTTTGAGATTGGGTTTAAGGTTTATACATACATCGATGAATGTATAATTGTCGCAGGATTTTACGCGTGACTGGCAAGCCCCTATAACTGCTTAGGGATATCGCCTCAAGCGCCGGACAGTAAGAGAGGATGAGCCATGGCACGACGTACAAAGGAAGAGGCGGAGGCCACACGTCATCGCTTGCTGGATGCGGCAGAGCTGGTGTTTTGCGAGCGCGGAGTCTCTGGCGCTTCGCTGTCTGACGTGGCGCGTGCTGCTGGGCTGACGCGCGGTGCGATTTACTGGCACTTCAAAGACAAACTGGATTTGTTCGAAGCCATGATGCAGCGCGTCATTCTGCCTATGGAGCAGATTGTGCTGGGCGACAGTGGGGGGCAGGCTGAGTGCAGTCCCGTCTCCAAGATTTTGGGCTACTTCGCCTTGATTTTTGAGGTGTTTGTCGCCGATGAGCGCACCCGCCGCGTGTTTGAGGTGGCGATGTTCAAGGTGGAGCATGTGGGCGAGCTGGCAGCGGTGCAGCAGCGCTGGATAGCCTCTGCTGACCGCTTTATCGCCCTGCTGGAGCAAAACTTGGAGCAGGCTTTTGCGCGTGAACAAAGTCTTCTGCCATTGATGCCGTCGGCGGTATCGCCGCATCTGGCTGCTAAGGGGCTATACGCCATGTTTGATGGTTTGCTTACGGCCTGGATGCTGCGCAAGGGGGGATTTGACCTGCAAGTGCAGGGCATGGCTTTACTGCGGCAGTACCTTAAAAGTATGGGGCTGCCCTGTGAAAACACGCTAGAATGAGCGGTTGCTGATTGCATGGATTGTGGTGCGCACCTTGCGGGTCGCTACCCTTAGCGGCTGTAGCTCAGTGGATAGAGTATTGGCCTCCGAAGCCAAGGGTCGTGGGT
>CAZMMM010000071.1:0-7902 GCA_964567385.1 uncultured Comamonas sp. | reverse complement strand
CGAAGGCGCGAGCGTTGAAAGAAACGATATTCGCCCCCGAGGTTTGTGCGCCCCACACCCCTTTGATGGAGGCGTGCAAGCGCTCTACCGGAGCCTGCTCGCCCGTGACCAAGCACATGGCGTGTATGGCATCACCGTCGGCAGCAGCCATGTTTTTGGCAGCCTGCACGATGGCCGGGCGTTGGCAGACTAAATCCACACCCCCGTGCAGGCGGAAACTCACCACGGCATTGCTTTGCAGTGCCTCACTCCAGGCGCTGTGGCGCTCCAGTTGAGCCACATCCAATTGCTGCAAAAAACGCTCTACCGCTTGCAAACCCACGTCTTCACGGGCGTTGGCGGGCAGGGCGGCAAGGCGGGCGCGAAACGCGGCATGTTGCTCGACCACCCGTTCAGGCTTGCCTTTGGTGTCTGCACCCAGCACGTATTCCACGGTGTCCCACAACAGGTTGGCTGCGACACCAGAGGTTTTCTTGACACCCATCGGCACTTGAAATGATTGCGCGACTTTTTTCTTGCCCTGCTGCTCGCGGGTGTCGTGCAGTTGCAGCAGTTCCCCTTCAGCGGTGATTTCCAGAATGAACGAAATTTCCTTGTGCTCCAAGCCATATTCCGGCAGGCGTTGCGCTGGGTCGGGGTCGGCACATTTGCGGTCGTAGTAATCGGACAAGGCTTTCAAAATCATGCCCAAGCCTCCTCAAAAGAGGGAACGTCCACCACGCCATTGACCATGTGCGCGTTGAAAAAGCGCGGCTGCGGGTCGGCGGGGTTGCTGAAGTCCAAGTCGTGCAGCATCCAGCCCAGGAGGCGGGTTTCGGCCACGGGCGCGGAGCCTTGCTCCCCGGTTTCTACCAATCGGAACTGCGCAGCAAATTCCCGGCAACCCAAGTAAGGCTGGTTCACGCACTGCCCCTTGCGGGCGCGGCGGGCGAACATTTCGGTGTATTTCATCAAGGGTTCGGTGCAGCCCGGTGCCAGCAACAAATCGGCATGGAGGCGGTAGGCCACGTCGCGCAGAAAATAGCCTGCCCGCTGTTGACGCTCCTCTTCGATATACAGCGCCAACTGGCCGCTGCCCGCATTCATGGCCTGCTGCACATTGCGCGTGGACACCACGGCGCTGACCTCGTTGCGCCGCAGATTCATAAAACGGATGGGGCGCAGTACCTCAATACGCCGCACGCGCCAGCGGATGGCGGGCTTCCACAAAATGGACTCAAACACAGCGCGGGCAGCAGAGGGGGTAATCACGTCGTAGGAGACGCGCTCTACTTTCATCTCCGGGCGGGTAAAGCAGGCGAAAGCGCCGGCGACTTCAAGGCAAAAACGAGCTGACATAGCACTCCTTCACAAAGCAAAACCACCGGGGTTGTAAAGCGCCTCATCACCCGATAGCCCAAGCGTATTGCTGTACAAATTATCAGCAGCCGTCTGGATATACAGACCCGGTATAGGCAGGGTGAGAGCACCTTGAGCGAGCATTTTCTCAGCCATACGTTGCGGCACACTGACGGTATAGCGCTGGAGTTTGCGCATCAGCCAGCGCTGCGAGCCTTCGGCAGCTAAGAGGCCGATGAGCTTGTCGATAGTCTCACGGTGCGCTTCGTAACGCACCACCACCGTGGCCTGCTCTTGGTCATCAATCAGCCGAAAGGCTTGGGCGGCAGAGCGAAATTGCACTGCCAATGTGTGCGGGTCGTCCACCTTGAGCAGGCGCACAATGCCTTGGCTGTCCAAATCCACCGTGCTGTAGAACTCGGTGAAATACCGCTCGAACAAGCCCCGTGCCAATGGGTTGTGCGCCTGGCCGTGCAAGGTGGACACACAAGCCTGCGCCGCCTTGCGCAGATGCCCCGCAGGTGGCCTTTCCGGTGGGACAAACACCACCACCCGCCCCTTGCCGGGCAACTGCCCCTCGCGGTTGCAGCGGCCTGCGGCCTGGGCGATGGAGTCCAGCCCGGCCAAGGCACGATAGACCACGGGAAAGTCCATATCCACCCCCGCCTCCACCAACTGGGTGCTGACCACGCGCAGGGGGCGCAAGTCGCTGCCATCACGGCGGGCTTGCAGGCGCTGCTTGATTGCAGCGATAACTTCCTTGCGGTGCGCTCCACACATCAGGGCGGATAGGTGCAGCGTGCCCTCGGGCAGCAGGCGGTGTAGCTCGCGGGCGGCCTTGCGGGTGTTGACAATGGCCAGCACGCAATCCTCGGCACTCAGTTGGGCGGCGATTTCTTCCCAGGGTGTGGGTTGTTGCCAGTCGGTGGGTAATTCGACTTGCACGCGCTCCAGCGCGGTAAACAGCGCATCGGGGTCATCCATGATTTCGCGCACGTTCTCCAGACCGCGCAGATTTTTGCTGGCATCAAAGTAACGTGTGCTGGCCAGGGTGGGCTGGGTGGCGGTACACAACACCACCGTCACGCCGTAATGCGCCACCAGTAGATTCAACACATCCAGAATGGGTTGCAAAAACGCGGGCGGAAGCTGTTGCGCCTCATCCAGCACGATGACGCTGCCCGCAATGTTGTGCAGTTTGCGGCAGCGCGAGGTTTTGGCGGCAAACAGCGATTCAAACAGTTGGACGTTGGTGGTTACAACCAGCGGCGCGTCCCAGTTCTCGCTGGCCAGGCGGCTGCGCATGGATTCCTGCTCAGGGGCGGATTCGGCCTGGCTGTGGTGCTCGACCAGTGCCTCCTCGCCCAGGGCGGCAAACACCTTGCGAAACACGTCGGCCGTCTGCTCAATGATGCTGGTATAGGGAATGGCGTAGATGATGCGCCGCTGCCCATGCGCTTGGGCATGTTCCAGCGCAAAGGCCAGGCTGGAGAGCGTTTTGCCACCACCCGTCGGCACCGTCAGCGAGAAGAACCCCGGCGGCATAGCCGCCTTGGCGCGGCACTGGCGCAGGACATCGGCACGCAAAGCGTTCACCGGCGTGGGGTTGACGGGCAACGCGGCCATGTGGGCATCAAACGCCTGCCGCATCTGCGCCAGTGTGGGAAAGCCTGCCCGCCGCTGCGGCTTGCCTGCATCGAAGTGTGCTTCGGTGTCCAAAAAATCGGCATCGACTAGGCAAGAAAACAGCATCCGCACCCATAGTGCAAAGCCTGCTGCCCCACCTGGGATTTGCGCCACCAACTCGCCATGTGCCAGCACCTCAGCGGGTGGCTGGGCGGCTAGGGTTTCAGCCAGTTCATACTTGGCATCATCGCTGGCTAGGCGATGGCTCAAGCCGCTATGCCAATCGTCCAGTCCGGCATGGTGGCCTGCTATCAGATAGGCCAAGATATTGCCCAATGGGCGGCCAGGCTGGTTGAGTTGCTGCATTGCCCACAGTGCGCCAGCGGCAGAATGGGTTTTTTCGCGCCCGGATACCTTGCCTTCGATATGGGCATTTTCACCATCGGCTTGGCGTACATACTTCTGAAAACCGGGGCGGTACTTGCCCAAGTCATGCCATAGCCCGGCTGCCCGTGCCCAAGCCCTGGAATGCCCCGCCTTATCCAAAGCAGCCGCAAAATCAGCAGCCAAAATAGCGACGGCCTGTAGATGCGTGGCCAATAAATGCCCGCCTGAATGTGCCAGTGGTGCATGCATGTGTGTGGAAGAATCTTGCATCCCGGCATTTTGCCCAGCATTGCTACTGCCCCAGCCCCCGATAATCCCCCCATGAACCTGCTCGCCTTCGATACCAGCACTGACCAAGTTTTTATCGCCCTGCAACGCGCCGACCAGCAATGGCTATGGCAAGGCGCGGGGGGGGCGGCCTCCTCCACCCATTTGATTCCGCAAATTCTGCAAGGGATGCACGCCCTGCAATTGCAGTGGGCGGATTTGGCCGCGATTGTGTTTGGTCAAGGCCCAGGCTCATTTACCGGGCTGCGCACAGCCTGCTCGGTGGCGCAGGGCTTGGCGCTGGGTGCAGAGCTGCCCGTGCTGCCCATTCCCAGCCTGTGCGCGGTGGCCGAGGCTGCGCGTCAAGCGCATGGCCTGACGGAGGTGATGGCCGTGCTTGATGCCCGCATGTCCGAGGTCTATCACGCCCATTGGCGCTACCTGCCCGGCTCAGAAGGGACAGCGCAGGCGGGGCAATGGCAGGCCGTCAGCCCCATTGGCTTGTGTGCCCCCGGCCAACTGCCCTTACCCGCAGGGCTGGCGGTGGCTGGCAATGCCCAAGCGGCGTATGCCGACCTAGCCCCACAGGCCACGCATTACCACGCCCTGCCCACGGCCACGGCTTTGCTGGCGCTGGCTCCGGCGCTGCTGGCTAGCGGTGCGGCCATGCCCGCTGCCCAGGCGCTGCCCCTCTACGTGCGCGACAAAGTGGCGCAGACCACGGCAGAACGCGCTGCGGCGGCAGCGGCCAAAGCGGCTGTATCTAAACCATGCTAATTTGCCAAGCCCCCGCCCAGCGCCTGCCGGTGACGGCGCAGTGGCTACCCGCCGTTGCCGCGCTGGATGCCCAAGCCCAGCGCCACCCTTGGAGCCTGCGCCAGTTCACCGACAGCTTGCAAGCGGGCTACCACGGTGAAGTTCTGGTGCGCCACGGCGAGCTATTGGGCTTTTACATGGCCATGCAAGCCGTTGATGAGGGACATTTGCTGTGCATCAGCGTTGCACCTGCGCAGCAAGGGCGGGGCTATGGCCAATGCCTGCTGGCCGCTTTGCAAGAATGGGCGAATGGCCTGCAACTGCAATCGCTGTGGCTGGAGGTACGCGCCAGCAACCACCGAGCGCACAGTCTGTACCTGCACCACGGCTTTATCGAAGCCGGGCGACGCAAGAACTACTACACCCTAGGCAGCGCACAAGAGCGTGAAGATGCCATCGTTATGTGCCAAGTTCTTCAGCCAAGTGCAGGCGCGGCACCGTCAGTGCTATAAGTTCTCTTGCCATGAGTCCAAGCCAACTGCACCTAGACCCCCGCCGCCTGGCCATCTTGCAAGAGATGGGGATTACCCTTTGGCTGCCTAGCACCAGTCCCTCGGCACCAGCGGCCAAACCGACCAAGACTGCCCCCAGCCAGCGGATGGCCCCGGCTGAACCAGCGGTGGCCACTCCTGCCCCCCGCCCAATGCCGCAGGCTATGCCAGTACCAACGGCTGCGCCTCATATCACGGCCAAGCCCCCTATTGCTCCAGCGCCAGCCGCCGCCCGAAGCAGCGCCCCCCCTGCCTCCAGTGCTACCGCCCAACCCAGCCCAGTCCCACAACCAGGGCAATGGCAAATGGCACCGTGGGTCAACTGCTTTGCCCAAGCCGGTGGAGCGGCTACGGGCGGAGCCTGGCTGCTGCTGATGGAGCACCCCAGCCCCTCCACCCCCTTTGCAGGCGAGGTGGGCGCTTTACTGCAACGCATGTTGCAAGCCCTGGGTTTAGAGCAGCACCCGCAAATCTGGCTGGCGGCCACCTTGCGCCCAGAAAGCAATCCCCTGCCCCTCAGCCGCCATGCCCAGGCCATCGACTGGCAGCCGCTAGAGGCGCAATTGCCCCAGGCACTGACGCAGCTCCAGCCTGCCCGTCTGCTGATACTGGGGCAGCACACCGCCCAGCACCTGCTGCAAAGCCAAGCGCCCGTCGGGCAATTGCGCCAGCAACAAGACTTGCGCTATCAAGGCATTCCAGCCGTGGTTAGTTACGACCCCAGCTTTCTACTGCGCACCACCCGCCCCAAACAATACAAAGCAGAAACCTGGGCAGACTTGCAACGCGCTGCGCAGCTAGGGCTGGCAAGCACCTAGCTACAAAAAGCGGGCACAAAAAAGCCTGCTTCAACTGAAGCAGGCTTGACTTGTCCTATCTGACTTGCCGTGGCTGTTTGAGCGTAGCGCCGCAGGCGCGTAGCGAGTTCCACGGCATTGGCTGCGCAGCACGCTTTCTTTGCCTGCTTTCTTGCGCGGGCAAGAAAGCAGGTCGCCCGCCGGGGCGAGACCCGGCAAACGCTTTACTCAGCAATCGCCTCCAGTGCCACAGTAATAGTCACCTCATCACCCACACCGGGAGCATATTTACCAGCGTTAAATTCCGAGCGCTTGATCACAGTGCTGGCGTTCGCGCCAATCGCGTCTTTTTTCATCATGGGGTGGGCGGTGTTGACAAAGTGGCTCACCGTCAGCGTTACGGGCTTGGTCACGCCTTTGATGGTCAAGTCGCCCTCAATGCTGGCGGGCTTGTCACCCTCAAAATTCACCTTGGTGGATTTGAAAGTGGCGGTAGGGAATTTGGCCGTATCCAAGAAGTCTTCGCCCTGAATGTGCTCGTTAAACAGGGCAAAGCCAGTTTCCACACCTGTCATATCAATGGTGATATCTACCGAAGCGGTTTTGGCCTCTTTATCCAGCACCACCTTGCCCTGGGTATTCTTGAACTTGGACAACTGGGTCGACAAACCCATGTGGTTGTACGAGAAGTTAGGGAAGGTGTGCGAAGCGTCCACCACATAAGTCACAGGGGCGGCGATGGCGGAAGTCGCAAAAGCACCAGCAACGGTAAAAGCGGCGGCAATCTTGGTCAAAGCATTCATGAAAAATTCCTTTCAGTTACGAATCTACAAATAGTGAGAAGTTGGGGTTAAGAAAAAAACAGGAAGAAAAAACGGGCAGAAAAAAGCGCTGGCTTACTTGGAAGTGGCCGTTAGGCGAAAGTTCACCACCACGTCGTTAGCCACAATGTCAAAGGCTTTCCACGCGCCCTCGCCGATAGAGAATGCGCCGCGCTGGATGGTCAGCTTGCCTTCAAAAATGCCATGGCCGCCCTGCTCGGTAAAGCGGGCAGGCACCAGCACCTCCTGGCTCTGGCCTTTGATGCTCAGTTGCCCCTTCACCTCGTACTGCCCATCGGCCAGCGGCTTCACGCTGGTGGAGGCAAACTTGGCAACGGGGAAAGCCTTGGTGTTGAACCAGGTTTTGCTGGCCAGCTCGCTGTTGGCCTCGTCGTTATCGACATCTACGCTGTTCAAATCCACCTCTAGCGTGGCCTGGGCTTGCTCGGGGGCGGCAGGGTCAAAGCGCAACTGGCCGTTAAAGCTATTGAACACACCTTCCATACCCACGCCCATTTGCTGGTAGTTGAAGGTGATTTTGCTGTCCTTGGGCAGCACCTGGTTGTATTCCGCCGCCTGCGCTGTGCCAGCCAATGCCAGCAGCAAACCTAAGGGAAGCAGTGAGGGGGTGATTTTTTTCATCATGATGGTTGGGTTTCCTTGAATTTTTTGGTTTGCGCCACGCCAGCCTTTAGCTGCGGCGCGGCAAGATACGGATGAGCACCTCATCCTTGTTGATGAAGTGGTGCTTGAGCGCTGCGCCCACATGCCCCAGCAGCACGCCCAGCAGCGTTAGGTTCAATACCACGTGTAAAGTTTGCAGCGCATCGCCCACTTCCTTGTTTTTGTCCAGCAAATCCGGCAGTGGCAGCACACCAAACCACACCGTGGGAATGCCTTTGGCCGAACTCATCAACCAGCCAGATAGAGGAATGGCCAGCATCAACCCATACAGAGCGATATGCCCCAGATGGGCGGCCAGGCGCTCCAAGCCAGACATATGCCCAGGCAAGGCAGGCGGGCGGTGGGTAAAGCGCCACAGTAAACGCAGCAGCACCAGGAAGAACAAGCTCACCCCCAGCCACTTGTGCCAGGAGTACCACTGCAACTTGCCGGGCGAAAAGGGCAGCCCCTGCATGTAAAAGCCCATGGCCAAAGCACCAAAAATCAGCACGGCCATCACCCAGTGCAGCCACTTGGCCGTTGCGCTGTAGTGCGTGGCAGCGGCAGTCGAATGTGTAAATTCGTTCATAACAACAACATGTAAGAAATAGGATTCAACAACAAAAAAGTGATAAGCCAGACTATAGGGTTTTCACCAGCATAGATATAGAGGCCAATTGCCAACGCTTTGTTCCA
>CAZMMM010000070.1:0-7957 GCA_964567385.1 uncultured Comamonas sp. | reverse complement strand
CCCCCCATCTTTACCCAGACTTCACATAGCTTGAATTTTGTCGTTACCTGGGGGCGGCACAATTGGCAGCTATGGAATTTTCTTCTTCACCTTTTTTGCAGCGCTTGCCCAGGGCGGCGCTGCTGGCCTTGGCGATAGGCGCACTGTCAGCTTGCCAGACCATAGGCAGCACAGCGGGTAAACAGGCGTTGCCCGCTCTTGACCTGCCCAGCGCTTGGGATAGACATATCAGCAGTGCTGACAGCGCCCCCTCCCCCGCCTTTGATTTAGCGCAGTGGTGGCAAGCCTGGGGCGACCCCACGTTGACCGCGCTGGTTGAGCAATCCCTGGCGGCCAACACCAGCATTGCCAGCGCCCGCGCAGCGCTGGAGCAGTCACGCGCCCAGTGGCAATTGCAGCAGGCCAATGCGTTGCCCAGCGTGGGCGCAAGTGCCAGCGCCAGGCGCAGCCAGCAAGGCCATGACGATGCCCGCAGCAGCTACGGCGCTGGCCTGGATGCCAGTTGGGAAGTAGATTGGTGGGGCAAGCGCAGCCTGGCGATAGAGGCCAGCGCCCAAAACCTGGCCGCCAGCCAAGCCAGCCTACACACCGCGCAAGTAAGCCTGGCTGCTGAGGTGGCGCTGCAATACATCCAACTGCGCCTGACGCAAGAGCGCCTGCGCATTGCCCAGGAAAACCTCGCCCTGCAACAAGAAACCCTGCAAATGACCGACTGGCGCGTGCAAGCCGGCCTGGCCGCCAGCCTGGATTTGGAGCAAGCCCGCCAAAGCGTAGCGCAAACGGCAGCGCAAATCCCCGCCCTGCAAACCACGCTAGCGCAAAGCCGCAACGCCTTGGCCGTATTGACCGGCCATGTGCCGCAAAACTGGACGATGGCCGGTATTGATGAGGCTAGCGCCCTGCCGCAAGCGCCCCAAGGCATCACCCTGGCACTGCCTGCCGACACCCTGCGCCAGCGCCCCGATGTGCTGGCACAGCAGCACCGAGTGCAAGCCGCCTGGGCGAACCTGGCCGCGCAAGAGCGGGCGAACCTGCCCACGCTGCGCCTATCTGGCAGCTTGATGTGGAGCGCCGCCACCTTGGGCACACTAACCAATGGCGCATCTTTGGCAAAAAGCATTGGTGCTGCTTTGGCCGCCCCCTTGTTTGATGGCGGTGCCAACCGCGCCCAAATTGCCGCCCAGCAAGCCGCTGTAGAGCAAGCCCGCCAGTCCTACCGCGCTACTGTGCTCTCTGCCCTGCAAGAGGCGGAAGACGGCCTGGTGCAATGGCTGGGCGACCAAGAGCGCCTAGTGCATCTGGAGGTGGCTACCCAAGCATCCGCGCAAGCCCTGTTGTTAGCGCAGCACCGTTACGAAAGCGGGCTGGTGGACTTTCGCACCCTGGTAGAGAGCCAGCGCAGCCTGCTCTCCAGCCAAGACACCTTGGCCAGTGCCAAGGCCACCATCAGCCAGGATGTGGTGCGCCTATTCAAAGCCATGGGTGGCGGCTGGTCGCCCGATGCAGAGGAGCCGGGCAGTACCAGCAGCGCAGATAACGCCAACAGCAGCCATAGCAACGAATAAACGAATAACGAAGCAGCACCATGAACAGCAAAACCGAAACCAAAAACATTGAAGACCTGCTAGGCCACGCCGAGCGCCGCCGCTGGTGGCACAGCCCCACTCTATGGCTGGCCGTATTGGCCTTGGCGGTGGGCGCTGGCGGCTACTGGTGGTGGCAAAGCCAGAATACTGCCAAAGGCAAGTCTGTGTATGTGACCGAACCCCTCAAACGCGGCGATTTGGCACTAACAGTGCAGGCCAACGGTACGCTGCAACCGACGCGCACCGTCAACGTCGGCTCTGAGCTATCGGGCACAGTGCGCCGTGTGCTGGTGGATGTGAACGACCAAGTCAAAAAAGGCCAGGTACTGGTAGAGCTGGATACCGACAAGCTCAACGCCCAGCTAGGGCGCTCGCAAGCCACGCTAGCTTCGGCGCAGGCACGGCTGGCGCAATCGCAAGCCTCGCTGCGCGAAGCCCAGGCGCAAATGCAGCGCCTGGAAGAAGTCAAGCGCATCTCAGGCGGCAAGCTACCCTCAGCGACAGAGCTGGACAACGGCAAAGCCGCTTTAGAGCGGGCGCAGGCCGATGTTGCCGCCAGCAAGGCCAGTGTGCAAGATGCCAAAGCCTCGCTGGTCACGACGGAAACAGACCTGTCCAAAGCCGCCATCAAATCGCCCATTGACGGCGTGATACTGACCCGCGCTGTGGACCCCGGTAATGCCGTGGCCGCCTCGCTGCAAGCCGTCACCCTGTTCACCGTGGCAGAAGATTTAACGCAGCTACGCTTGGAGGTGGCCGTGGATGAAGCCGATGTCGGCAGCGTGCAGCAGGGGCAAAAAGCCAGCTTTACCGTCAGCGCCTACCCAGCGCGCAACTACCCGGCAGAAATTACGCGGGTGGATTACGGCTCCACCAAAACCGACAACGTGGTGACTTACGTGGCGCGTTTGGCAGTGGATAACAAAGACCTCAGCCTGCGCCCCGGCATGACGGCCTCGGCCACCATTCGCGCCACTGAGCGCAATCAAGTGCTGCTGGTTCCCAATGCCGCCCTGCGCTTTACTCCGATGGATAGCAGCGCTGCCGCACCGGCGGCCAAGCCCAGCGGCGGCGGTGGCCTGATGGGGCAGATGATGCCGCCGCGCCCCTCTGCCATGCGCCAGCGCCCTGCTGGGGCAGGTGGCCGCCCTGGTGGCGATGGTGCTAGCGCTGGCCAGCCCCGCAGCGTTTGGATACTGCGCCAAGAAGCGGGGCAGAAAGAAGGCGAAGGCCAGCCCGAAATGGTGCGCGTTAAAACCGGCCTAAGCGATGGCCGCATGACAGAGGTTGAAGTACGCGGCGATGCTTTAAAGGAAGGCGACCTGCTGATCACCGACCAGCGCAGCGCTGGTGGAGCCGGCGCATGAGTGAACAACAGCCGCCGCTGATACGCCTGCGCAGCGTCACTAAAACTTATGGCCAGGGGGCGCTGGCCTTTCAGGCCTTAAAAGGCGTGGACTTGGACATTGCCCAGGGCGATTTTGTTGCCATCATGGGGCCAAGCGGCTCGGGCAAATCCACCGCCATGAACACCTTGGGCTGCCTGGACCGCCCCACCACCGGCCAATACCTCTTCCAAGGCGTGCCCGTGCATGGCCTCGATAGGGACGACCGCGCCCGCCTGCGCAAGCGTTTTTTTGGTTTTGTGTTTCAGGGCTTTCACCTGCTGGCGCGTACCAGCGCCCAGGAAAACGTGGAGCTGCCCCTGCTCTACCGGGGTGAGGGCGCAGACACCCGCGCCGCCGCTGCCCGCCAGGCGCTGGATGCCGTCGGCCTTAAAGGCTGGGAGCACCACACCCCGGCCGAACTCTCGGGCGGCCAGCAGCAGCGCGTCGCCATTGCGCGGGCAATTGTCACCAAGCCCGTCGTGCTGCTGGCTGACGAGCCAACCGGCAACCTCGACAGCCAGCGCAGCGAAGAAATCATGCAACTGCTCTGGCAGCTCAACCACGAGCAAGGCATTACCGTGCTGATGGTCACGCACGAGCCAGAAATGGCCGCTTACGCCAAGCGCATTGTGCGCTTTGTGGATGGGCGGCTAGACAGCGATAAGCCCAACGACCCGCTGCCGCTGCGCTCCCAACGCGCCCAGCACAGCACCCAGGAGGAGGCATAAGCCATGCTGTGGAATACGATTTGGCTGGCGCTGCGCTCTATCCAGCGTAATTTATTGCGCTCGTTTTTGACCATTTTGGGCGTGGTGATTGGCGTCAGTGCGGTGATTACCATGGTCACGCTGGGCAACGGCGCTACCCAGGCGGTGCAAAACCAGATTGCCGGCTTGGGGACGAATTTGCTGCAAGTGCGCTCTGGCCAGCGCATGGGGCCGGGGGCTGCGCCTGCACCCTCGTTCAAAGTCTCGGATGCCACCGCCATTGCCCAACAAATTGGCGGCATACAGGCGGTAGCGCCAGAGGCACGCTCCAGCGCCACCGTGGTGGCCGGGGGGCGTAACTGGAGCACCAGCGTCATCGGCAGCACCAACGATTGGCTGATTGCCGGCAACTGGCAGGTGCAGCAAGGGCGCAACTTTCAGGAGCAGGAGCTCAACGCCGGTGCGCCCGTCTGCCTGATTGGCGCAAGCCTGCACCGCGAACTATTCGCCAGCCGCGCCAATATCTTGGGCGAGCAACTGCGGGTGAAATCCTTCTCTTGCGAAATCATTGGTCTGCTTGGCTCCAAAGGCCAGGGCGCATTTGGTAATGACCAAGACGATGTAGTGCTGCTGCCGCTCAACACCTTACAGCGGCGCGTGACGGGCAACCAGCGGCTGAACACCATCCTGGTCTCGATGGCCGATGGCAGTGCGCCCGAGCGCGTCAAAGCCAACTTGAACGAGCTGCTGCGCGAGCTGCGCAAACTCTCTCCCGCTGATGAGGACAACTTCAACGTCCTCGATACCAAGCAACTGGCGGACACCATGTCCAGCACCACCAAAGTGATGACCACCTTGCTGGGCGCGGTAGCGGCAGTGAGCTTGCTGGTGGGCGGCATTGGCATCATGAACATCATGCTGGTGAGCGTGACCGAGCGCACCCGCGAAATTGGCCTGCGCCTGGCCATTGGCGCACTAGAGCGCGAGGTGCTGCTGCAATTTCTGATTGAGGCTGTAGTGCTGGCCGCCCTGGGCGGGTTGATGGGTATTGCGCTGGCCACACTGGCCTCGCTGCTGCTGACGTACTGGATGCAAGTGCCCTATATCTTTAACACCAGCATCAACCTGCTGTCGTTTGTGTTCTCGGCAGCGATTGGTGTGGTGTTTGGCTACTTCCCGGCCCGTCGCGCTGCCCGTATGGATCCGATTGAGGCGCTGCGCCATGAATAAGGCCTAATGCCTAAGGCGTAAGGCGCAGGAAACTTCTTGCGCCCGCTGCCCTCTTACCCTCTTTTGTCACCATTACGCCCAATGAAGCATTTATCAATCATTTGGAAACACCCCCGCCGCAGCTTGGCGGCCATTAGCGCCGCCTGCGTAGCCATGCTGCTATTTGGCATTGTGTATTTGCAGTACTGGCTGGAACTAGACCCTTGCCCAATGTGCATTGTGCAGCGCTACGCCTTGATTGGCGTGGCCTTGTTTGCTGGCCTAGCCAGCCTGTGCGGGCAGGCTTGGCGGCGTGCCACGCTGGCAGGCTTGGCGCTGCTGTTTGCTGGCTTTGGGGCGTTTACTGCGGCGCGTCAAAGCTGGCTGCAGTGGTATCCACCAGAAATTGCCACCTGCGGGCGTGACTTCTACGGGATGATTGAAAACTACGCCCTAAGCCGCGCCATCCCTATGATTTTCCGTGGCTCGGGCGACTGTGCCGCTGTCGACTGGACATTTCTAGGCGGCACCATTGCCAACTGGTCCTTCATCTGTTTTAGCCTTTTAGGGCTACTCTTGGTTGCGATATTGCTTGGTGGCAAGGCGGGCACTGGCCAAAAAATCGACTAAGGCTTATAATTGTCAGTTTTCATAATTTTGTCGTTTGGCTCTCTGTAGGTTTTTCCCTTTGCCGGGTCTTTGCGTAAGGCGTTGGCAAAGGTGCAATGGGTGCTGCAGCCAAGGAGCCGTGCGCACGCAACCATCAAGAGAGTACATCATGGCTAAAGAAGAACTGATTGAAATGCAAGGGCAAGTAACAGAGGTGCTGCCCGATTCCCGCTTTCGCGTCACCCTGGAAAACGGCCACGAGCTGATTGCCTACACCGGCGGAAAAATGCGCAAGCACCACATCCGCATTCTGGCAGGCGACAGCGTATCGCTGGAAATGTCCCCCTATGACTTGAGCAAGGGGCGTATCACATTCCGCCACCTACCCAACCGCACACCCGGCACAGGCGCGCCGAAGAACAGAAGGCGCTAAACCCTACGCCCTTCAAGCCACCATCAAGCCCCGCACGAGTTGTTGGGGCTTTTTTGTGGCCTCTTTCTTGACTAGAGCAGCGGGGTGAGCTGCTAGGGCTGGGGCCAAGGACTTACACTTGCGCCGCATGAGCACACAGCCCCAACATCCAGCAAGTCGACAGCCGCGCAGCCTCAAGCACCAGGCTTTATGGGTATTTGTCTTGATTGCGATTTTGGCTATTGGTAATGTTTTAGCCATACAAACTATGCAGCGGCGCGCTGATCATATTTCAGCCACGATCAGCGTGGCTAGCAAAATGCGCATGCTCAGCCATCGGATTGCCTTGGAGACTCTCGTACAAAGCCAAGCACCAGATGGCAACTGGCCCGCTGTAGATAAACGCTACCAAGAGTTTGAGCAGGCCTATAGCACCTTACTCAATGGTGGCGAGATATATGGCCGCGTAGTACAAGTTGCCCCCACCAAAACGCTGAATTTACTGCATGCCCTCTATCACGCTTGGATGGAGTACCGTACTGTCATTGACAATATTTATTCAAGAACCCCTTTGGACAAGGTGCAAATACTGGCCGTCATGGCCGCCAGTGATTTTTTATGGGCACACTCAGAGGCTTTGATTGATGGCATGGTAGATTACTCCAGCCAACTACAAAAACGCACTTTAGCTGTCAGCTGGGCCTTGTTTTTAATGGATATACTGCTGCTACTGGTCGGATTTTTAATCTTCCAGCGGCATTTACTACGCCCTCTGTATCAATTAGAACAGCATGCCCAAGCCATGGCCAGCGGCAACTACAGCACCCGCAGCCCATTATTTAATCAGCAAGAGCTTGATTTATTATCCACCGCTTTAAACCAGTCTGCAGAGCATATTGGAAAACTCATTAGCGATGTTTCCCAAGAAAAAGAAAATCAGCAAAAAACGCAAGCGATGTTCGATGGCCTTGCCAACAATCAAGTTGCTGGCATATACATGCTAGATGGGCAAATGAACATCGTTTACGCTAACCAGCAGCTGGCGCAGATGATGGGCTATCCTACGGATGCCTTTGGCCCCCACTTTCCTTTAGCCAAGCTGTTTCTGGAAAAATCTTTTAACAGCGTTAAGCAACGAGTGCTAGCACGCTTGGAAGGCCGCGCCCATAGTGAACGCTATGAAGAAACCGCTGTACGCGCAGATGGCAGCCAGTTTGAGGTAGAGGTGTTTGGCACCGCTATGCACACCCCACAGGGTCGCGCCGTTATTGGCATGATGCTGGATATTAGCGATAGAAAAAAAGCAGAAAAAGCCAATCTGCGTGCCGCTTTGATATTCCAGCATGCCAATGAAGCCATGGTTATTACCGACCCAGCTGGAGTAGTGCAGGATGTCAACCCCTCTTTTACCAAAATTACTGGCTACACCCCTCAGGAAATTATTGGCTATCGCTTAAATTTAATCAGCTCTGGCAAGCATGATCAGGCTTTTTACCAGAACCTTTGGAGCTGCCTCAAACAAAATGGCGTATGGAGTGGCGACATTCATAATCGCCGCAAAAATGGCAAAGAGTATATTGAGCGCCTCACCATCACCAGCACTTACAATCAAGATGGCAGCATCAGCGGCCATATCGGATTATTTTCTGACGTGACCGAACTCAGAGAGCGTGAGGCCACTATCTGGCGACAAGCCCATTATGACTTGCTCACGCAGTTGCCCAATCGGCAAATGTTTCAGCAAAACTTATTGCGTAGTATTGAAGAGGCCCGACAAGGCCAAAGGATTTTTGCCCTCGTATTCCTTGACTTGGATTTTTTTAAAGAAGTCAATGACACCTTTGGCCATGATGAGGGTGATGAGCTACTCTGCCAGGTAGCCGCCCGCCTCCAAGACTGTGTGCGCAGCACCGATATGGTCGCCCGCCTAGGGGGAGATGAATTCACCTTAATTTTGCATGGTATTAAGCACAATGCAGATGTACACCCCATTTGCAAAAAAATTCTGCATGCCATTGCCCAGCCTTACATTTTGAGCAACCACAC
>CAZMMM010000069.1:1847-7993 GCA_964567385.1 uncultured Comamonas sp. | reverse complement strand
CGTTTTGGCGCACGGTGGAGCCTAGTTGCTCCATGGAGGCAGCGGTTTGCTCTAAAGCGCTGGCCTGGTGCTCGGTGCGGCTGGACAGGTCGCTATTGCCTTGGGCAATTTCTGTACTGGCCATGGCTACGCTTTCCGCGTTTTGGCGCACAGAACCGACAACACCCAGCAGCTTGGCCTGCATATCGCGCAAAGCGCCTAGTAGTTCGGCAGTCTCATCCTTGCCGCGCACATGGATGGGGCGTGTCAAGTCACCCTCGGCAATCTGTCCGGCACGGCGCACGGCAAATTGCAGGGGCTGGGTGATGGAGCGGGTCAAGCCCCAGGCGGCCAGCATGCCCAACAGCAAGGCAACAATGGTTGCACCCAGCAAAATCCAGCGGCTACGGGCCGCGCTGGCGGTGGCGACATCACGCGCCTGCTCGTACAGGCCGAGTTGATAGCGCTCAAACTCCAACAGGTTATTGATGAAGCGCATGGCCAAAGGCTCTAGCTCGTTGCGCAAAGTGGCGCTGACATCTTCGCCTTGTGCCTTGCGCTTCATGGCTGCGCCACGGGCATCGCGAAAGGCATCGCGGGCCTGGTCAATTTGCTGGAATAGCCGCCGCCCCTCATCCGTGCGCAGCAGCTCCTCTACGGTTTTGCGTGCCTTGGCGGTGGCGTCGGTGGTTTTATCCATTTCAGCCTGCCAAAAGGGCAGGTTGCCGGTGTCGCTGTCCATCAGTGCTGCCTGGGTGCGTGTCCAGTTCAGCGTAATGGCTTGCTGCCATTGCACGGCTGCGCGCAAGCGCTCGTTATCGGTGCGGGTGAGCTGCTCAGTAACTTGCGATAGTTCTTGCAGCCGCCAAGCGCCCAGGCCGGCAATCACTAAGGTGATGCATAAAACCAGGCCAAAGGCCAAGCCCAAGCGGGGCCCGAGTTTGAGGTGGGAGAAATTCATGTGCCCTCTCTGTCTTTAGTAGATGTGTAGCAAACGCTTACAGTGTAGTCACGATTGGGTAGCGCGACTGCCTAGTAAGGGCCACCAACCACAGCAGGCAGAGGGACGGACTGGGGCTGTTTAGCCCTTTTTCTGTTGCTTGATGAACTCCACGGCGTACAGCAACACAATGGCTCCGATGACCGAGGCAATCCAGCCCGCAGCCTCCCCTTGGGCGTACCATCCCGTGGCAACGCCCGCATAAGAGGCGATGAAAGAACCGGCTACGCCCAAGAGCGAGGTCATGATTAAGCCCAGTTTGTCATTCCCGGGTTTGATGGCGCGCGCCAGCCAGCCAACAATCAAGCCTACGAATAAAGTACCAATTAAAGAAAACATGGGTTTGCCTTTCCAATTTTGAAAACAAAAAGGCGCAACCCTGCCTGAATTTGCGGTAGTTGGCAAGTCTGCTTGACAAACATTTACTGACAATGAGCCAGTAGCAGGCTTAGGCAGCACGGCTGTTGGCAGCCGTTTGTTCAGCCCGCACACTGCGCCAAGCCACCTGCCCCAGCCAGGCCAGCGCCAAGGCAATGCTGCACCCCAGCAGCCATTGCCCCAGGCGGATTTGGTCATCCTGCAAATAGGCATTGCACAGGCGCAGCGGGCTTTCCATATAGAGCATTCCCACAATGGCCATCATGGCCAGGCTGTTGCCCAGAAAAAAGCTTTGCAGCACCAGCCCTGCTGACCGCCAAGACAGTTGCAGGCCAGCGCCTGCGGCCAATAGCGCCAGGTGTTTGAGCAACTCAATTTCAGGCTGGCGCAAGGCCAAATCCAGCACTCGCGGAATCATCAGCACTGCCAGCACCGTTGCGCATAGCAGCAGGCCGCTGATGCCAGATTGATTGAACGGCTGCAAAGCCTGCCGCCAGCGCTGGGGCAAGCCCTTGGCCAGCCACGCACCTGCACACAGCAGCAGGGGAAATTGCAGCAGCATATGCCGCCACATGCTGGCTTCCAGCCAATCGCGCAGCGCCCAGTTCAGTAGCAATAGCAGCAAGCCCAGAGCGGGCAGATGCCAGGGGCGTAGCCAGCGTAATAGCAGGGGCTGCTTCATAAGCTGTCCTTCGCCTCTTTAGGGCTGGTAGCGGTTTGGGTGAGCGTGGTGCTGGTTAGGGTGGTTTCGGCCTGCATCTGGGTTTGCGCCAGGTGCAGGGCGTAGTTCAGCGCCAGTTGTTGCTCGCCCAGGTCAAAAATGCGGCGCAGGCGGCCTTGCTTATCTAGCACCAGCAAGGCGGCGTTGTGCTCAAAATCCCCCAGCTCGTTGGGGATGACGACGATGCCCCATTGGCGCAGCAGCGCTTGCTCTTGCGCGGCATCGGGCAGGTGCAGCCAGCGCCACCAAGCCAAGTCTGCCCCTTGTGCCTGGGCGTAGGGCTGCAAGATGGCGGGGCGGTCATGCTGGCCATCAAAGCTGATGGAAAGTAGGCGCACTTGCCGAGCTGCGGCGGCGCTGGCTTGGCTGGCCGGGTCTTGCTGCGCCAGGGTTTGCAGTTGCGTCTGGAGCTGCGCCATGCTGCTGCCCAGGCTTAGGCAAATGGTCTGGCAGCGGGTGTAGAAAAAATCGGCAATCGTCACGCCTTCTTGGGCTTGTAGTACGGCGGGTAGTTGCCAGGAGGGAGGGGGGGCATCGGTAGATAAATCTGCCAGCCCCAGGCCATCCACCGTTACAGCGGGGGCAGCAATGGGTTGCAGGGCAACCTCTAGGCGGCGTGCGCCTTCATCCGTCCAGACTTGAAAGTCGTGGGTGAGCCAAGCGCTGGCTTGGTAGCCGCCCAGTAGGCAGAGCAGGCAAACCAAGGCGGTGCGAAACATAGTGGGGAGCCTCCTTTCCGCTTTGTCGCCTAGGGCAGCAAAGCTTTGAGGGCTGCGCCGCCTGCATAGGGGCTGGTTTGCCCGGCACTGGCGCTGCGCTCGGCGGCGATGTCGGCCGCTTCAATCGCGCTGGCCTGGTTGCCCCAGCTACTGCGCAGGTGGGTCAGGATAGCGGCCAGTTGTGCGTCGCCCAGTTGGGCAAAGGGAGGCATATTGCCGCTGTAGTTTTGCCCCAGCACTTCAATATCACCATCTAGGCCGTGCAGCACGATGTTCATCAGCAGCTTAGGCTCGCCCAGCACCCATTCGGACTTGGCCAGCGGGGGGAATACGCCTGCCAGCCCTTGACCATTGGCTTGGTGGCAGGCCGCGCATTGGGCGGCAAACAGGGCTGCGCCGTTGATGGCGGCGGCATCTTGCCCACCCGCGCTGCTGCCTGCTGTGCCCGCGCTACTACTGGCAGATGCGGGGGGGCGCAATACGGCAGCGGTGCGCTGGTCGCCCCAGTCGCTATTGCCTATTAAGGGGTTGTTCAGGATATACAGCTCGCCAAACACCACCATGCCCAGTAACACCACACCGGCGGCAATGGGCATGGGGCGTAGCGACTCCTCGGGGTCGGCGTGCTCGCGTTGCTGCTGTCGCTGGGGCATGGGGGTGGCAGGCCGGTGGGGCTGTGGCTGGCGTGGGGTGGTGGGCATGGCGCATCCTCCTTTTTGTACTTGGGGTGACTACTTTGCGCGTGGCTCGGGCGGCAGCACGGGGTAGTCGCGCTTAAGGCTTTGCAGGTAGCGCACCAGTGCCACGGCATCCTCGTTGGCAATGACTACCTGCCCTTCAGGCACATGGCCGGGCGGCAGCTTGACGCTGACATCTCCTTCCTCTGCCTGGGGCTTGAGCGTGAACAGATAGGGGTAGGCCGGCATGATGGAGTCCGGCACATAAGCACGCGGTTGGTAGAGGTGGCCTAAGTGCCAGTCCTGGCTGGGCTGGCGCACGCCGATGTTCATCAAGTCAGGGCCGGTGCGCATACTGCCCAGCAGGTGAGGGCGGTCGTAGCTGTAATCTGCCGGTACGGTGGGGCGACCCCAGCCGCGCAGACCGTCTGGCCCAAAGCTGGGGTCACGCGGCTGCTGGGTGTGGCAGTACACGCAGCCGTTGGCGATATAGACCTGCCGCCCGCGCAGCTCCTGCTCGGTATAGGGTTTAAGCTCTGGCGGCGGCTGCACATCACGCACTTGGATGTAGGGCAGCACTAACAGGGCAGCAGTGGCAACGGCCAAGGTAGCCAGCGCACCGCTGGCGAGTTTGACTTCACTTTCCATGACGCATCTCCTGGGCGCGAGCGGCCAGTGGTTGGGGGGTAGCAGCGGTAGCGGCGGTGCTAGTAGCCGTAGCAGCGGGCTGATGCCACAAAGCGGCTTCTTGGCGCTGTGGCCCCCAGCGCAGCAGCATGGCCAGCAAGTGCCCCACAAACAGCAGGTGGCTAGTCACCATCAGCGCACCGCCCACGCTGCGCCATTGCAGATAGGGCAGGGTGACGGTGACGGAATCCATAAACGGCTTATCCGCATCCAGCATGTACAGCCCTTGCAGCCAGCCGCCAATCGTCAGGCTGATGAAGTACACCATCACCCCAGTGGCCGCCAGCCAGAACTGCCAGGCAATCAGGCGCGGGAAGGGCCACTCCCGCTGTAGCAAGCGCGGCAGCATGAAGTAGAAGGCACCAAACATCACCATGGTGACAAAGGCATACGCGCCCAAATGCGCATGTGCCACGGTGAAATGGGTGAAGTGCGCCACCTGGTTAACGCTGCGCAGCGCCTCAAACGAGCCTTGCAGGGAAGACAGCATGTACATCAGCGCCCCAAAAACCATAAAGCGCAGCGTGGGCGAGTAGCGCACCAAGTGCAGATGGCCACGCGAGGTACAAGCCATATTGATGCTGAAGGCCAGCACGGGAACAATCATCATCATGCTTTGCACGATGGACAGCGTCACCATCCAGCCCGGCACAGGGCCACCTACCAAGTGGTGACCACCCACCTGGGCGTAGAAGAAGGCCAGCGTCCAAAACCCCAGAATCGATAGGTTGTAAGAGCGCACCGGGCGGCCAATCACCTTGGGCAGAAAGTAGTAAATCGTGCCCACGCTAACCGGCGTAAACCACAGGCCGAGCACGTTGTGGCCATACCACCAGTTCATGGTGGCCTGCTGTACGCCGTAATGCACGCCGGGCAGCTTGCCAATCACAAACAACAGGGCAATCCACAGCAGGGCGGCCAGGTGGTACCAACTGGTAACGTACAAACCCTCCACCTGGCGCTTGCGCACCGTGGCAAACACGGCATACACAATCAGCAGCAGGCCAGTGGCCAGCAAAATGCTGATTTGCCAGGGAATTTCCAGGTACTCCATGCCATCCGTCCAGCCCGAGCCAATGGCCAGCAGGCCAGCGGCCACGCTGAGGTTGAGCAGTACCCCGCCCAGCACCATCAGCTTGCTGTGGCGCAGTGGGGTACGCATCAGGCGTGGCGTGAGCCAAATAATCACCGCCAGGCAGGCATTGCTAATCCAGCCATAGAACACCGCCGTCAGGTGCAAGGTGCGCATACGGCCAAAGGTTTGCCAGGCTTCATGCACCAGCCAATCGGGCAAATGCAGCTTGAGCGAGGCCGTTAGCCCGGCAATTGAGCCGAGCAGCAACCACACACAGGCGCTTATCAGAAAAAACAGCGTTGCCACTCGCGAAGAATCATCCGCCGCTTGGCGCTGCGCCAGGCTGTGCGCATCATCGGGCGGGTTTTGCCAGGCAGCTTCCCCCGGAGCGCGGCGGCTCAAGTCCAGCGCCTGCTGCATACGCTGGCGGTCGTGCGCGGTCAGGCTGGGGTCATCGGCCTGGCCGACTTCGCTAGGCGCAAAAATAGCCGAGGCAGCGCCAGGGTTCTCCACCAGCAGGCCCTTGCGCATAGACCACATAAAGGCAAACAAGCCAATCAGTGACAGCAAAAACGCTGACAGCAGGCTAAGAACTGCACTGTCCATGACCCCACCTCCTCCTGAGCAATTAGTCGATTGATTGGCTTTTATTCAAGCCCCGTTTGCCCCGGCCTGCACAGTGCGGCCTTGCTGTAGGCACTGGCATCATGGTTAATCAGATTCTTAAATGTATCTTTTGGAAAGGGCGGTATATCCTGCGCGCTGGCGTGTGCGCTACGCCTGTACACGCGTGCGGGCATACGGGCAGTGCCCCTCCTGTGTGGCTGCTACCTCTGGGGCAGGTTTTTTTGTCTCCACTAAAGCTGTTTTTTAAAAACTGCTTCCAACTGCGTACATTAGCTGGGGTGAG
>CAZMMM010000069.1:0-1837 GCA_964567385.1 uncultured Comamonas sp. | reverse complement strand
GCTCTGCAAGCCTGAAATCTGCCCAATTCAGCAAGACCGCTTGCTGCCATCCAGTTCTGTACAGACCAATGCATACGAAAACAACCGACAACCTTGGCTTTGAAAACGAGCTGTTTAAAGCTGCCGACAAGCTGCGCGGCAATATGGAGCCCAGCGACTACAAGCACGTCGCACTTGGGCTGATTTTTCTGAAATACATCTCTGATGCTTTTGAGGCCAAGCACAAGGCACTGCTGGCTGAAGATGCCCAGTCGGCTGAAGACAAGGATGAATACCTCGCAGATAACGTGTTCTGGGTGCCCAAAGAAGCACGCTGGTCTTACCTGCAAGACAATGCAAAGCATCCTGCGGTTGGTTTCTTGATTGATGATGCTATGCGCGCTATCGAAAAAGAGAACGAATCGCTCAAAGGCGTGCTGCCCAAGGATTACGCCCGCCCCGCACTGAACAAAATCATGCTGGGAGAGTTGATTGACCTGATCTCTGGTATTGCACTTAACGAAGAGGGCGACAAATCCAAAGACATCCTTGGCCGCGTGTACGAGTACTTCCTAGGCCAATTCGCCGGTGCTGAGGGCAAGCGCGGCGGTGAGTTCTACACACCACGCTCGGTCGTGCGAACGCTGGTGGAAATGCTCCAGCCCTACCATGGTCGCGTCTATGACCCCTGCTGCGGCTCGGGCGGCATGTTTGTGCAGTCAGAAAAATTCGTGCAGGAGCACGGCGGGCGCATTGGTGACATTGCCATCTACGGGCAAGAGAGCAACTACACCACCTGGCGGCTGGCCAAGATGAACCTGGCGGTGCGCGGTATCGACTCGGATATCCGTTGGAATAACGAAGGCAGCTTTCACAAAAACGAGCTGCGTGACCTGAAGGCCGACTTCATCCTTGCCAATCCCCCGTTCAATATCTCCGACTGGGGCGGCGACCGCCTGCGCGAAGATGTGCGCTGGACATTCGGTGTGCCGCCAGTAGGCAATGCCAACTACGCCTGGCTGCAACATATCTACCACCACCTTGCACCCAATGGCACGGCGGGCGTGGTGCTGGCCAACGGCTCAATGAGTAGCCAGCAAAGCGGTGAAGGCGACATCCGCAAAGCCATGTTGGAAGCCGATGTGGTCGATTGCATGGTGGCCTTGCCTGGGCAGCTCTTTTACTCCACGCAAATTCCCGCCTGCTTGTGGTTCCTAGCCCGCAATAAGAATCCGGGTAAAGGGCTACGCGACCGCCGTGGCCAAGTGCTATTTATTGATGCACGTAACCTTGGCGCGATGGTGGATCGCACCCGCCGCGAGCTGACCGAGGAAGATATTCAGAAAATCGCCAATACCTACCACGCTTGGCGTGGGGAAGAGGGCGCAGGTGACTACACCGATATAGCGGGCTTTTGCAAGTCTGCGTCTATGGACGACATCCGCAAGCATGGCCATGTGCTCACGCCGGGGCGCTATGTGGGGGCGGCTAAGCAGGAAGACGACGGCGAACCGTTTGAAGAAAAAATGGCGCGGCTATCTGCCCTGTGGCGTGAGCAGCGGGCGCAAGCGGCCAAGTTGGATGTGGCGATTGAAAAAAACCTGACAGAACTGGGTTTTGGGGATTAACGCATGAGCAAAATTAAAGTGCTGGAACGGGAGGTAACGATTACCTCCATCAAGGAGGAGGACTACATCAGCCTTACCGACATTGCCCGCTTCAAAGACAGCGAACGCACCGACTACATCATTCAAAACTGGCTGCGCAATCGCAACACGGTTGAGTTCCTGGGTATCTGGGAGCGCCTCAACAATCCAGCGTTTAATGCCATCGAATTCGATGGGATTAGAAATCAGGC
>CAZMMM010000068.1:0-8106 GCA_964567385.1 uncultured Comamonas sp. | reverse complement strand
CCAACAGGCGTTTTAAGCGGGCAATGGCCTGCTCTAACTGCGGCAGCGCCACGGCGGTGGAAAAGCGGATATGCCGCCCCGTATCCGCCACGCCAAAGTCGCGCCCTGGGGTGACGGCAATATGGGCTTTTTCCAGCAGGGCGTGGGCAAAGTCCCAGCTATTGCTTACGCCCAGCTTGTCGTACAGCGGGCTGCAATCGGCCCAGGCGTAGAAAGCGCCATCGGGCATCACAGGCAGGCCAAAGCCCAGTTCACGCAGGGCGGGAATAAAGTAATCGCGCCGCGCCTGAAACTGGGCGCGGCGGTGTTCGTATTCGGCCAAGGTATCAGGCGCAAAGCAGGCCAGCGCCGCATGTTGGGCAATGGCCGAGGGGCAGATAAACAGGTTTTGCGCCAAGCGCTCTAGCACGGCCACCATCTCTGGGGGAACCACCATCCAGCCCAGCCGCCAGCCCGTCATATTGAAGTATTTGCTAAAGCTGTTGATGCTGATGATGTCCTGGCTCACGGCCAGCGCTGTCTGGCCAAAATCAACTTCGTAGGACAGGCCAAGGTAAATCTCATCGACCAGGGTAAAGCCGCCTTTTTGCGCCACGGTGTGGGCAATGCCGCGCAGCTCATCCGGCGCAATCGACGTACCCGTGGGGTTGGAGGGCGAGGCCAGAATCACCCCCCGTGTGCACTCGCCCCAATGGGCGGCCACCTGGGCGCTGCTGAGTTGGTAGCGCTGGGCAGCGTCGCTGGCAATCAGGCGCGGCACACCGTCGGCAGCGCTGACAAAGTGGCGGTTGCAGGGGTAGCTGGGGTCGGGCATGAGCACCTCATCCCCCGGCCCAATCAGCGCCTGGCAGGCCAGCAGCAGGGCAGCGCTGGCTCCGGCGGTAATAACGATGCGCTGTGCGGGCACGTCCACACCAAAGCGCTGCTGGTACCAATCGCTCAATGCCTGGCGCAGGGCGGGCAGACCCAGCGCGTCGGTGTACTGGGTCTGGCCGCTGGCAATCACCGCCTGGGCGGCGGCCTGTACGGCGGGCGGGGCGGTGAAATCTGGCTCGCCAATGTTCAGAAAGAGCACCGGCTCTGGCCCATCGGCCACTTGAGCGGCCAGGGCTTGGGCGGCCTTGGCCACTTCCATGACGTAAAAGGGGGCGATATGTTCGGTACGCGGCGCAAACTGCATAGGGACTGCTGCCTTTGTAAAAACGCGCCCAGGTGCTAGCTGGCACAGGGCGCGAGTGGGTGAATTTGCCAGAAGGTGCAGAAGGTGGCTCAAGCAGCGCTGTCTGGCTGGGCGGGGGCTTCTTCGTTGGTGTCGGTATCGGGCGCTGGGGCGGTGGTGGCTTTGGCGGCCTGCATCCCAGGGCTGGCCTGCACTTCGGCAGAGCGCAGAGCGGGGGCCAGAGCATCCAGAATGCCATTGACATATTTATGCCCGTCTGTGCCGCCAAATTCCTTGGCCAGCTCAATGGCCTCGTTCATTACTACGCGCCAGGGTACGTCCAGGGCGTGCTGCAATTCGTAAGCGCCAATCCACATGCAGATATGTTCGATGGGCGACAGCTCTTGCATGGGGCGGTCAAGCTTGGGCGCAATCAGGGCGTTCAGGTCATCCTGCAATTCAATGCAGCCATGCAGCAGGGCGTGGTAATGTGGAGCATCGCACTTGTGAAAGCCCACCAAGGCGCGGGTGAAGGCATCAATCTCGGCCACATCGCCACCGCCTACGCGGTATTGGTAGAGGGCTTGCAGGGCAAAGTCTCGCGAGCGGCTACGCGCTGATTTAGAGGCCGCTTTACGCGCCCCGGTGCTGGTCACGCCCTTGCGCGACTGGCGCGGTGGGCGCTTGCTGGGGTGCGAGGATGTGGGGGGAGAGTTGGCATCATCCATGCTAGTGCTCGCTTAGTCTTCGTCCACGGTGCTGAGTTGGTTCAGCAGCTGCGCCATTTCTACCGCCACATAAGCAGCGTCGCGGCCTTTTTCAGTTTGGCGGGCAATGGCCTGGGCCAGGTCTTCTGTGGTCAGGATGGCATTGGCAATGGGGATGCCATAGTCCAGCCCCACGCGGGTTACGCCTGCGCCCGATTCGTTGGCCACCAGCTCAAAGTGGTAAGTCTCGCCACGGATGATGCAGCCCAGCGCCACCAGCGCGTCAAACTCATCGCGTTCGGCTAGGGCGGCCAGTGCCAGGGGCACTTCCAAAGCGCCGGGCACTTGCACCAGGGTGATGTTTTCTTCTGCCACGCCCAAATCCAGTAGGGCGCTGCGGCAGGCATCTACCAGGGCTTGGGTGATGTTGTCGTTAAAGCGCGCTTGCACAATGCCAATGTGCAGGCCCACGCCGCTGATGTTTTGGGCTTCGCCCTTGTCTGCGTATTGCATAGTGTTTCTATCCTTTAGGGTTGGAGCAGTCGCTTATTGTTTGGTGATGTAGCCAGTAATTTCCAGGCCGTAACCGGCCATGCTGGGCATGCGGCGGGGCTTGCCCAGCAGGCGCATTTTGTGTATGCCCACCTCGCGCAGAATTTGTGCGCCAATGCCGTAGGTGCGCAAGTCCATGCGGCCACGCTCGGGCGCTTGGGCAGAGCGGGCTTTGCCCTGAAACTGCTGGAGTAGTTGCTCGGCACTTTCCCCGGCGTTCAGCAGCACGGCCACGCCCTGCCCGGTTTCTTGCAGGTAGCGCAAGCTGGCATCCAGGCTCCAGGAGTGCATGGGGCGCTCGACTTCCAGCGCATCCAGCACCGATAGCGGTTCGTGTACGCGCACGGCCACTTCGTCATCAGCCGACCATTGGCCAACGGTCAGCGCCAAATGCACGGACTGGCTGGGTTTATCCAGGAAGGCGTGGGCGGTGAAAGTGCCGTGTGCGGTTTGCATCAGGCGGCTGCCGACGTTTTCCAGCAGGGACTCGGTGCGGCTGCGGTATTCAATCAGGGCGGCAATGGTGCCGATTTTCAGGCCATGCTCGGCGGCAAATTCCTGCAAATCGGGCAGGCGGGCCATGGTGCCATCGTCCTTCATGATTTCGCAAATCACCGCTGCGGGGCTGCAACCAGCCAGGGCGGCCAGGTCGCAACCGGCCTCGGTGTGGCCTGCGCGAATCAGCACCCCGCCATCCACCGCTTGCAAGGGGAAGATATGGCCGGGCTGCACCAAATCGCTGGCCTTGGCATTGGGGGCGACGGCGGCTTGCACGGTGCGGGCGCGGTCGGCAGCGCTGATGCCGGTGGTCACGCCCTGCGCCGCTTCAATCGAGACGGTAAAGGCGGTGCTATAGACCGTGCCATTGCGGGCGGCCATGGGGGGCAGGTTCAGGTGCTCGCAGCGCTCGCGGGTGAGGGTCAGGCAAATCAGGCCACGGCCATGCTTGGCCATGAAATTAATGCCCTCGGCGCTGACGTGGTCAGCCGCCAGAATCAGGTCGCCCTCGTTTTCGCGGTCTTCCTCGTCCACCAAAATCACCATGCGCCCGGCGCGCATATCGGCAATGATGTCTTCAATGGGAGAGATGGGAACGGGGCTGTGGGAGCTGGACATGGGGCAATCGCTTTCGTGGGCGGCAGTCATGGTCTTGGGCCTGACGGCGAAGACAGATAAGACAGTTTTGGCAAAACCAGCGATTTTAGTCCTAGCCTCTGCCTCCTGCCTCTTCACCAGCAAACAAGCTTATCCAAACCTGCGGCATGTCTAAAAAACAAGCGCCCCCCAGCCCCAGCGGGCAGAAGCCAAAGCTGACAAGGCTTTGCACCACCCCACCCCAGGCAGCCCCCAACTTACCCACAGGTTTATCCCGTTTTTTCGGGGATAAGTGCCAAACCCCGGATAAGCAGGCAAGTTGCAAAAAACCGTCCATACCGCTTGTGGATACTGCTTAAAAAATAATCTACCGCTATTTTTCCATTGATATACAAATACTTAAATGGCTTATCTTCAAGCTTCCTGCAATTTATCCACAAGCTTACTCCAGTAGGTTTGGCACAAATACACAGCCACAAAAACACCTTGCTTAAAATTTAGGCAAAAATACTTTATCTTGTAAAAACAAGGGTTTGCGCCGCTTCTTCCTGAGTTATTCAGGCTTCTCCACAAGCTTGTGCCGCGTGGGCGGGGATAAAGCGGCAGCACTCCCACTCTAAGCCCCGCCGCCTGCCAGAGAGCGCAGAGCGTGGTAACTTCGCCCCCTTCAACGATTGACTACCCTTATTTCTCCCATGCTCCCACAACCTCCTTTCTCTTTCGACATCCCAGCCACCGAGCGCTTACTCGGCATACGCCGTGGCATTGAAAAAGAAGGCTTGCGGGTCTTGCCCGATGGTTCTCTGGCGCTGACCCCTCACCCCCAAGGGCTTGGCTCGCCCCTGACCCACCCCTTGATTACCACCGACTACAGCGAAGCCCAGCTAGAGCTGATTACCGGCGCACACCTAGGCGTAGAAGATTGCCTGGATGAGCTACGCGCCATCCACCACTATGTGTATGGCTGCCTGCAAGAAGGCGGCGACGAGATGATTTGGGCGGCCAGCATGCCCTGCACCCTGCCCACGGATGAAACCATTCCCCTGGCACGCTATGGCAACTCGCACGTTGGGCGCTCTAAAAGCATTTACCGCATGGGGCTGGGGCAGCGCTATGGGCGGCGTATGCAGACGATTTCGGGCATTCACTACAACTGGTCGCTGCCGGGGCTGGGCAGTGAAGACTACTTTGCCCTGATTCGCAACTTCCGCCGCCATGCTTTTGTGCTGCTGTATTTGTTTGGCGCATCGCCCACGCTCTGCCCCTGTTTTGCCCAAGACCGCCAGCACGGCCTGCTGGATTTGGGCGAGCAAGGCCAGTCGCTGTACCTGCCCTATGCCACCTCGCTGCGCATGGGGCGCTTGGGCTACCAAAGTGATGCCCAATCTAATATCCACGTGAGCTACAACAGCCTGGAAGGCTATGCCAACAGCCTGCATGAGGCACTAACCCGCCCCTACCCGCCCTATGAAAAGCTGGGCGTGCGCAACCCCGGCGGGGACTACAACCAGCTCGATACCAGCCTGCTGCAAATTGAAAACGAGTTCTACAGCAGTGTGCGCCCGAAGCGCAACGGCCAACGCGGCGAGCGCCCCCTGCACGCCCTGCGCGAGCGCGGTGTGGAATATGTCGAAGTGCGCCTGATGGACATCAACCCCTTTGAGCCTCTGGGCATCAGCGCCAGCACCATGCGCATGTTGGACGTGTTCTTGCTGCACTGCCTGCTCTCGCCCAGCCCGGCAGATACGCCAGAGGAGGTAGAAGCCCTGAACCACAACCAGCAGCTGACTGCCGACCGTGGCCGCGACCCCAGCCTGACGCTGCAACGCGGCGCAGAAAGCGTGCGCCTGGTGGATTGGGCAACTGCTATTTTGGAAGAATGCCAGCTCCTGGCCGCCGCCCTGGATGCCGCCCACCACAACCAAGCCTACAGCGCCGCCCTGGGGCAAGCCCAGGAGCTGCTGCGCCAGCCGCAACTCACCCCCTCTGCCCGCGTGCTGGAAGGCACACGCGCCCACGGCAACAGCTTCAAAGACTTTGGCCTGACCCAATCGCTGCACACCCGCGAGCAGCTTTTAAGCCTGCCCCGCGACCCCAAGCTGCAAGCCACGTTTGCGCAGTTAAGCGCCGCCTCCATCCAAGCGCAGCGCGAAATTGAGGCCGCCGACCAAGGCAGCTTTGAAGAGTGGCGACAAGCCTATTTGCAGCCAGAAAATCTGCTGTAAGCAGCACTCGCCCAATCAATTTTATGGACTACCTCCCCTCCTTGGCCGCACCGGTGATTCAATGGTTTCCCGGCCACATGCACCTGACGCGCAAGCTGATTGAAGAGCGCATCAAAGCCATCGACGTGGTGATTGAAGTGCTGGATGCGCGCATCCCCGGCTCCAGCTTCAACCCCATGCTGCAAAGCCTGACGGGGCACAAGCCACGAGTCAAACTGCTCAACAAGCAAGACGTGGCCGACCCGCAGCGCACCCAATCCTGGCTGGACTGGTACAACGCCCAGCCCGAAACCCGCGCCATCGCTATGGACGCGGCAGAGCCTGCCCCTGCCCGCCGCCTGGCCGAGCTGTGCCGCCAACTCGCCCCCCTGCGCGGTGGCCTGGCCAAGCCCATGCGGGTGCTGATTTGCGGCGTGCCCAATGTGGGCAAATCGACCCTCATCAACACCATGAGCGGCAAAAAGCACGCCAAGGCAGCCGATGAGGCCGGCATTACCAAGGACGAGCAGCGCATCACCCTGGACGATGACTTCTACCTGTGGGACACACCCGGAATGCTCTGGCCGCGCATTGCCATCCCGCAAAGCGGCTTCAATCTGGCGGCCAGTGGCTCGGTGGGGCGCAACGCCTACGACGAAGAGCTGGTAGCGCTAGAACTGCTGGCCTACTTGCAGCAGCACTACCCCGCCCTGCTCAAAGCGCGTTACAAGCTGACCTTGAGCGAAGCCGACATTACCGCCCTGCCCGATGACGAGCTACTCACCCTCATAGGCCGCCAACGCGGCGCAGTCATGGGCGGCGGGCGCATCGACCTGCAAAAAACCGCCGAACTGGTGATTACCGACTACCGCACCCACACGCTAGGGCGCGTCACCCTGGAAACCCCTGAAGAATTCGCCCGATGGGAAGCCGCCGCCGCCGAGGCCGATGCCCAGCGCCAAGCCCGCAAAGAAGCGCTGGCGCTAGAGAAAAAGCCCAAGCGTAGAAAGCGCCACTGATGAACGCCACCCCCTAAGTTGCCCATGTACCAACACGCCGACCTGCACTGCCATTCGCACTTTTCTGACGGAACCCTCAGCCCCAGCGCCCTGGCGCAGATGGCCGCAGCGCAAGGCGTGGATTTGTGGGCATTGACTGACCATGACAGCGTGGATGGCTTGGCCGAAGCCCAGCAAGCTGCCCAGGCGCTGGGGCTGGCCTGGGTCAGCGGGGTGGAGGTATCGGTGCAGTTTCTGGGCGAAACCATTCACATCGTTGGTTTGGGCATAGATACCCGGCACCCTGGGCTGTTAGCGCTGCTGGCCGCCAACCGCCATTGCCGCATTCCCCGCGCCCAGGCGATGGCGGCGCAGTTAGAGGCCGTGGGCATTGCGGGCGCTTACGACGGCGCAATGCGCTATTGCCAAGCGCCAGAGCTGCTCTCGCGCACCCACTTTGGGCGGTTTTTGGTGGAATCTGGCCACTGCGCCAATGTGGCTGAGGTGTTTCGTCACTACCTGACTGAGGGCAAGCCCGGCTATATGCCCCCCGCCTGGGCCAGCCTGGCCGAAGGCGTAGCCGCTATTGGCGCAGCAGGCGGCTTGGCGGTGCTGGCGCACCCAGCACGCTACAAGCTGGATGCTTTGCAGGTGGATGCGCTATTTACCGCCTTTATCCAAGCCGGTGGCCGGGGGGTAGAAGTAGCCACCAGTGCCCACCAGCCGCATGAAGTCACGCACTATGCCCAACTGGCCCAGCGCCTGGGGCTGCTAGCCTCCTGCGGCAGTGATTTTCACAGCCCCGATGAATCACGCTTTCGCTTGGGAGAGCTGCCGCCCATGCCTACAGGGCTGGTTCCGGTGTGGTCGGCACTGCCGGTTGTGTTTGGCGGTTGTACCTAGTAGCGCAGCCCGCAAAGGCTTGAAGCAGTCTTGTGAACTTCAGGCGACACAGGTGCAATTACGCCCCTTGGTCTTAGCCGCATCCACAGCGCTCTCGGCGCGGGAGATAAGGAAGTCTTGGACAATAGACCACTTTGCCCATTTGCCGCGCAGCGGCTTTCCTCCAACACACCGCCATGGCCCAATACTTTGAACTCCACCCCGACAACCCCCAGCCGCGCCTGCTCAAGCAGGCTGCCGCCTTGCTGCAAAAGGGCGGCGTGCTGGCCATTCCCACCGACTCCAGCTACGCCCTGGTGTGCCAGCTGGATGACCGTAATGCGGTTGACCGCCTGCGCCGCATCCGTGGGGTAACGGATAAACACCATCTGACCCTGCTGTGCCGCGACCTGTCTGAGCTGGCCAGCTATGCCACGGTAGATAACCGCCAGTTTCGCCTGATGAAGCTGGCCACACCGGGGCCTTACACCTTTATTCTGGATGCCACG
>CAZMMM010000067.1:0-8143 GCA_964567385.1 uncultured Comamonas sp. | reverse complement strand
CGACCTACATGCGCCAGGTGGCGCTGATCGTGCTGCTGGCCAGCATGGGCAGCTATGTGCCTGCCAGCAGTTGCCGCCTGGGGCCGATTGATGCCATCCACACCCGCATTGGCGCGGCAGATGATTTAGCCAATGCGCAATCGACCTTCATGCTAGAGATGGTGGAAGCCGCGCAAATTCTGCACAGCGCTACGGCGCACAGCCTGGTGCTGATGGATGAGATTGGCCGGGGCACGTCCACCTTTGATGGCTTGGCGCTGGCCAGCGGCATTGCCCGCCACCTGCATGACCGGGTGCAAGCCTTCACCCTGTTTGCCACCCATTACTTTGAGCTGACCGAGCTACCCGCCCAAGCACGCGCCGCCGTCAACCACCACGTCGCTGCTGCAGAAAACGGGCAGGACATTGTGTTTCTGCACGAAATCCAGCCTGGCCCGGCCAGCCGCAGCTACGGCGTGCAAGTAGCCAAGCTGGCGGGCATTCCTGCGCCAGTGCTCAACCACGCCCGCCACGCCTTGAACGCCCTGGAAGAACGCGCCGATGCCGACCGGCTGCAAGTCGATTTATTCGCTCCCCCGCCCGAGGCAGACATCCCCGCCCCCAGTGCGGTAGAGGCGCTGCTGGCACAAATCAACCCCGATGCCCTCAGCCCCCGCGAGGCGTTGGAGGCGCTGTACCAGCTCAAGGCAGTGGGCACATCGCGCTAGCCCTGCACAGCAGGGCCATCTAGGGTTATTTGGGGCCAGCGGTTAGGGCCAGCGGTTTATTGCACCTGCCCCAGCAACCAGGTGCTAAAGCGCTCTAGCGCCTCGCTACGCTTGCCTTCGGGGGTAACTAGGTAATAGCTGTGCTCCAGTTGCAAGGGCAGGACGTTGGCAATCACCAAATCACCGCGCAGCAGTTCGGCCTGAATCAGCAGGGGCGGCATCAGGGCCACGCCCATGGCGCAGGTCGCTGCTTCGGCCAGCATAGAAAACAGCTCGTAGCGCGGCCCCTCTAGTGCGTGGGTGCTGGGAATACCTGCCGTCTCTAGCCATTGCCTCCAGGCATAGGGGCGGGTGCTTTGCTGCAACAGCGGCAGGCGGGCAATATCGGCAGGGCGCACGGGCTGGTGGGCGCGGCCTTGCCCACGCTGCACTACGGTATCGAGCAGGGCAGGGCTGCACACGGGCACGATGTATTCATCCATCAACCACTGCGCCTGCACGCCCGGCCAGTTGGCCAGTTGCTCGGGCGTGCCTGCGCACAGCGCCGCGTCAAAATGGCTGTCGGCAAAGCTGAAGGGGCGGGTGCGCACGTCGATATGCACCAGCAAATCCGGGTGCTGCTGCGCCAGCAGCGGCAGGCGCGGAACCAGCCAGCGGGTGGCAAAAGTAGGCACTGCCGCTAGCGAGATACTGCCGCTTTTGCCGTGGTGAGCCATGACCTCCAACGTGTCGTGCTCCAGCCCTTGCAGCCAGTGGGCAGCCTGGCGGGCGTATTGCTGGCCCGCTTCCGTCAGGCTGACCCCGTGGCGGGTGCGTTTGAACAGGGGCAGCCCCAGCAAATCCTCCAGCCCGGCAATTTGGCGGGAGACGGCACTTTGCGTCAGCGCCAGCTCTTGTGCGGCCAGGGTATAGCTTTGGTGGCGGGCGGCGGCCTCAAAACAGGCCAGGGCTTGGGTGGAGGGCAAAAAGCGGCGGCGCATGGGTGCATTGGTGCATGGGTATTGGCGGGTATCGGCAAGCGGGCGGGCAAACCTGGAAACTGCCCAGATATGCATTTTACGCATGTGACTGTGCAATAAATTCGTTTGCACCATTTGTTTTAATTGTGAAGAATGCTTCCCTGTGCCGTTGGAGCAGCTAAGGCTTCAGGGCATAGGCCGGTTTGGGCAGCCATACCCATCCAGCCGCATATGCAATTTTGTGATGGATAAATTTTTTCAGGAGACAGCCATGAGCCGCAACTTCCAATGGGATGACCCCTTTCACCTCGACCAGCAACTGACCGAAGACGAGCGCATGATTCGCGACGCAGCACGCGACTACTGCCAAGGCCAACTCGCCCCCCGTGTGCAAGATATGTTCCGCCACGAGAAAACCGAGGCCGGCATCTTCCGCGAAATGGGCGAGCTGGGCCTGCTAGGCCCCACCATCCCCACCGAGTACGGCGGCGCAGGGCTGAACTACGTGAGCTACGGCCTGGTAGCGCGTGAAATTGAGCGTGTCGATTCCGGCTACCGCTCGATGGCCAGTGTGCAATCTTCGCTGGTGATGGTGCCTATCAACACCTTCGGCACCGAGGCGCAAAAGCAAAAATACCTGCCCAAGCTGGCCACTGGCGAGTACATCGGCTGCTTTGGCCTGACCGAGCCTGACCACGGCTCCGACCCCGCCAGCATGATTACCCGCGCCCAAAAAGTGGACGGCGGCTACAAACTGAGCGGCGCAAAAATGTGGATTACCAACAGCCCGATTGCCGATGTATTCGTCGTCTGGGCGAAAGAGGTGAGCGAGAGCGGCACAGTCGGCCCCATTCGCGGCTTTATTCTGGACAAGGGCATGAAGGGCCTAACCGCCCCCGCCATCCACGGCAAAGTGGGCCTGCGTGCTTCGATTACTGGCGAAATCGTCATGGACGAAGTGTTTGTGCCTGAAGAAAACGCCTTCCCCGAAGTGCAAGGTTTGAAAGGCCCCTTCACCTGCCTGAACAGCGCCCGCTACGGCATTGCCTGGGGTGCGCTGGGCGCTGCCGAAGACTGCTGGCACACCGCCCGCCAATACACCCTGGACCGCAAGCAGTTTGGCCGCCCCCTGGCTGCCAACCAGCTCATCCAGAAAAAACTGGCCGACATGCAAACCGACATCACCCTGGGCCTGCAAGCCGCCCTGCGCGTGGGTCGCATGAAGGACGAAGGCCAGAACGTGATTGAAATCACCTCCCTGATTAAGCGCAACAACTGTGGCAAGGCGCTGGACATTGCCCGCCTGGCGCGTGACATGATGGGCGGTAACGGCATCAGCGACGAGTTCGGTGTAGCCCGTCACCTGGTGAACCTGGAGGTGGTCAACACCTACGAAGGCACGCACGACGTACACGCCCTGATTCTGGGCCGTGCGCAAACCGGCATTGCCGCCTTCGCCAATTAAAGCAACTAAGGCAAGCAAGCCGTAAATTAAACCAGTATTTGTCTCCTTGATGCCGCCACACCTTGTTACAAGGCTGGCGGCTTTTTTACAGGAAAGCACACCATGAGCAGCCCACAACCCTCCGCCTTGAGCGGCATCAAAGTCCTGGACCTTTCGCGCATTCTGGCCGGCCCCTGGAGCACACAAATGCTGGCCGACCTGGGCGCAGATGTCATCAAAATCGAGCGCCCCAAAGTGGGTGATGACACCCGCCACTGGGGCCCACCCTTTGTGCGCGATGCCCAAGGCCAACCCAGCGACCAGGCCAGCTACTTCACCGCCTGCAACCGCAACAAGCGCAGCCTGACGGTGGATATGGCCCACCCCGAAGGCCAAGCCCTGCTACGCCGCATGGCGCAAGAGGCGGATGTGGTGGTAGAGAACTTCAAAGTCGGCGGCCTCAAGCAGTACGGGCTGGATTACGACAGCCTCAAGGCCATCAACCCCAAGCTGGTGTATTGCTCTATTACCGGTTTTGGCCAGGACGGCCCTTATGCCGAACGTGCAGGCTACGACCTGATGGTGCAGGCCATGTGCGGCTTGATGAGCATCACCGGCCAGGCTGATAGCCAGCCCGGCGGCGGCCCCTTGAAAGTGGGCGTAGCGGTGATTGATGTCTTTACCGGCCTGTATGCCAGCAATGCCATTCTGGCCGCGCTGTTTGCCCGCCAGCACAGCGGCCAAGGCCAGCATATTGATATTGGCCTGCTGGACGTAGGTATGGCCGTGCTGGCCAATCAGGCAGCGGGCTATCTCAACACCGGCAAAGCACCGCAGCGGGCAGGCAATATCCACCCCAGCCTGGCTCCCTACCAAGACTTTCCTACGCAGGACGGTAGTGTGCTGCTGGCCGTAGGCAACGATGGCCAGTTTGCCCGCTTCTGCCAGGCCGCTGGTCACCCCGAATGGGCAGAAGATGCACGCTTTGCCACCAACACCGCCCGCGTCAACAATCTGCCCGCCTTGCAAGCCGTGATGGAACCCGTCATGCGCCAGCGCAGCACCCAGGACTGGATAGCTCTGCTGGAAGACAAGGTCGTACCCTGCGGCCCCATCAACACCATTGCCGATGCTTTTGACAACCCCCAGGTGCGCCACCGAGGCATTCGCCTGGATTTGCCGCGCCAAGCGGGAGACGGCATTGCCAGCATCCCCAGCGTGGCCAACCCCATGCGCCTATCGGGCACGCCGGTGCAATACCACAGCGCCCCGCCAGCCTTGGGGCAACACACAGATGCTGTGCTAGCCGAAATGGGGCTGTCTGCTCAAGCGATTGCCGCCCTGCGTGAGCAAGGCGTGGTGTGAGTGGCACCTGCTCTTCTCAAGTAGTGCGTGCCAATAAAAATGGCGGGGGACACCCGCCATGGCACGACTGCTTTTAAACAAGCACTGATTTATGGAAACTGCTGGCGGGCATGCAGCACTCGCAGCACTTCAATAACCTCCCTCACTCTGTAGATGAGGATGTAGTTTTGGTGCACCACTATTTCCCGACAGCCTTCTATACGCTCACTGCGTTTAAAAAGATAAGGGTTTTGTGGTAATGGCCAAGTACTTTGTTCAATGGCCCGGCCTAATCGCACAGCAGCTGAGGGGTTGCGCTCAGCAATGTAGCGCACGATATCCAGTAAATCCGAGTGAGCCTCGGCAGTCCAGACTATTCTCAGCATCAAGCAACAGCCTGCTTAGGAAGGTACTCATCAATCACCGCCCACATTTCTGCCATAACTTGGTCATGAGCGATGGGAGGCTTTTGGCTATCTATGGCCTCCTGTACTTTGGTGCGCAGCCAGTGGTCATGGCTATTGGCCTGCTCCTGAGTTTCAAACTCGCAGATACGAGGGTCTAGTGTGGTATTCATGGTAAAGCTCCTTGGCCGCAGTTTAAACCCAGCCTTTCTGACTGACACTCCTCCAGACAAGGCATAGAACTGTTGGATTCAGGGAACAAGCTGGCCGGAAACAGGGGAATACCCTTGGGTTGCGGCCCTTGTTATTGCTTGGACGGTCATAATTTCACCGTTCTTTGCGATTTAAAAGCACTTAGGGGAAGACATGCAAACAAAAACAGGGCTGACTGTCGCTGCCCGTCTGTACTTGGGTTTTGGCCTTATTGTTGCAGTACTGGTGGTAGTCACGGTGATAGCCATGCTCAAGGTACAGGCTATCAACAGCGCTCTGCGTGCCAATAGTGACGAGCACACGCTTATCCAGCGCTATGCCATCAACTTTCGTGGCTCTGCGCACGACAGAGCCATTGCCATTCGCGATGTGGTGCTGAGCAACAGCCCCAGCCGCCAAGAGGCAGAAGTAGCCACCATTGCCCGCCTGGCCCAGCAATATACCCAGGCGGACGGCCCTCTGCGCCAGCTGATTGAGCACCCAAGTGCAGACCCCAAGCTGCGCCAGATGTATGCCGATATTGCCCGCATTGAGGCCCAGGCCGTAGCCGTGACCCAGGCCATCATCGACAAGGCCCAGTCCTTTGATGTGGATGCAGACACCGTAGCGCGGCGCATGCTGTGGGACGAGGCCAAGCCCCTCTATACCCAGTGGCTGGCCAGCATCAACGTGCTGATTGATTTTGAAGAAGAGCGCATTCAGGCCGAGAACAGCACTGCCTTGCAGGAGGCGGGCAGCTTTCTGGCTGTGATGCTGGGTGCTCTGGCACTGGCCCTGGTATTGGCCGCAGCGATTGCCTGGCAGGTTAGCCGCAGTATTGTGCGCCAGCTGGGGGCTGAACCACAGGCGCTAGCGCTGGTGGCGCAGGCTGTGGCCCAAGGGGATTTGCGCACTACTCGTGTGGCAGAGCGTGCCCCGGCGGGTAGTGTGCTGGCCAGCCTGTTTGCCATGCAGCACAGCCTGGCGGCAGTGGTCAGCCAGGTGCGCCAGGCCAGCAATGCCGTAACCAGCGGTGCTTCTGAAATCACCATCGGCAACACCGGCCTGCTGGCGCGCACTGAAGCACAGGCGGCCCACTTGGAGCAAACCTCTTCCTCCATGGAGCAGATGACCAGCACCGTACACCACACAGCAGACTCGGCCCGCCAGGCATCTTCTCTGGCAACCTCCGCCAGTGACACCGCTCACAAGGGCGGCGAGGCTGTGGAGCAGGTGCAGCGCACCATGCAGACGATTACCGCCAGCTCGCAAAAAATGTCCGACATCATCGGCGTGATTGACTCTATTGCCTTTCAGACCAATATCCTGGCGCTCAACGCTGCTGTAGAAGCCGCCCGCGCGGGCGAGCAGGGCCGGGGCTTTGCCGTCGTGGCCTCTGAAGTGCGCGCCTTGGCGCAGCGCAGCGCCTCTGCCGCGCATGAAGTCAAGGGCTTGATTGATGCCAGCGTCAGCCGTGTGAATGAAGGCGAGCAGCTGGTGAGTAATGCCAGCCAAACCATGAGCGACATCGTGGCCCAGGCCCAGCGCGTGGCCAGCCTGATTGCAGAAATCAGCGCCTCCACCGTGGAGCAAACCAGCGGTATTGACCTGGTCAACACCTCCATTGGCCAGCTGGATCAAACCACCCAGCTTTTGGCGCAGGCCGTCAGTGTGTTCCAGCTCAATGCAGGGCAAGCTGACAGCACCAGCCTTGCAGCGCCGCAGCTGCCCATGCTGACTTAGAACGTGAACACACGCTCTTAGGACTGCGGGCGCAGCCCCAGCTTGGCAAGCAGCTGGTCGTCCCGCGCAGTATCAGGATTGCCCGTAACCAGCAGCTTATCGCCATAGAAAATGGAGTTGGCTCCGGCCAGAAAGCACAACGCCTGCACCGCCTCGCCCAATTCTTGGCGGCCTGCGGATAAGCGAATACGCGCTGTGGGCATGGTGATGCGGCACACCGCAATCACGCGCACAAAGTCCAAGGGGTCAACGGCTGCGCTATCGCCCAAGGGCGTGCCGGGCACGGGAACCAGGCTGTTAATGGGCACAGACTCGGGCTGCAACTGCACCAACTGCGCAATCAAGGCGGCGCGGTCGGCCACCTGCTCGCCCAGGCCGATGATGCCGCCGCTGCACACTTTGATGCCGGCTTCCCGCACGGCGTGCAGTGTGTCTAGGCGGTCTTGGTAGCTGCGTGTGCTAACGACTTGGGGGTAGTGCGCGGCGCTGGTATCCAGGTTATGGTTGTAGTAATCCAGCCCAGCCGCTTGCAGTGCTTGCGCCTGCTGTGCTGAGAGCATGCCCAGCGTGGCGCAAGTCTCCAGCCCCAAGGCTTTGACGGCGGCGATGGTGGCGGCCATTTTCTCTAAATCGCGCTCGGTGGGGCTGCGCCAGGCCGCGCCCATGCAAAAGCGCGTGGCTCCTGCTGCCTTGGCGGCTTGGGCGTTGCGCAGCACCTCTGGCTCGGGCAGGAGCTTGCTGGCTTTTACGCCAGTGGCAAAACTTTGCGCCTGAGGGCAGTAGCCGCAGTTTTCTGGGCAGCCGCCGGTTTTAACGGATAGCAGGGTGGCCAGCTCCACCTCTGGCTCTGGCCAATGGGTTTGGTGGATGGCACTGGCGCGTTGCATCAGCGTCAGCCAGGGTTGATGGAATAGAGCCTCAATGGCAGGCAGGCTCCAGGTGGCGGTATCAGACATCCGCAAACTCCTTGGACAACAACAATGGGGGGCGATTGTGTGCGTCCAAACGAGGTCTGCCTAGGGGCTAGGCGGCAAATAAGTGCCGCTATTTTTCTGCTGCTAACTGCCGCCAATTACCATGAAAATTTTGTGGAATTAGCCGCTATTGCATGGCTTTTATCTACTTTTGAGAGAACTTGCGGCTTTGTTTGCCGTACAGCCTTGTTCGGCGGGCTTTTGCTGCCTATCGCTACACAAGGCTGATACGGCTGGTCAGTTCAGGCGTGGGCGGCCAGCAGCGCCTGTGCAGCGGCCTCGGGGTCTGGGGCGTTGACCAGGGCACGCACCACGGCGATTGAGCCTGCGCCCGTCGCCCGCACAGCGGCAAACTGCGCTTGGCTGATGCCGCCAA
>CAZMMM010000066.1:3527-8144 GCA_964567385.1 uncultured Comamonas sp. | reverse complement strand
CCTATATGAGCTGTCGGATACGGCCTTGAGCTTTATCTTGGTAATGGGCGCTATCACTGCGTTGTTCATGGGTATTTTGGGTATTATCCAAAATGACATTAAACGGGTGATTGCCTATTCCACACTGTCGCAGCTAGGTTATATGACAGTGGCCTTGGGGGCATCGGCTTATTCTGTGGCTGTATTCCACCTGATGACCCACGCTTTCTTCAAAGCCCTGTTGTTCTTGGGTGCTGGCTCGGTCATTATGGGTATGCACCACAACCAGGATATCCGCTGGATGGGTGGGGTGCGTAAATACATGCCCATCACCTGGCTGACTTTCCTGCTGGGTAATCTGGCCTTGATTGGCACGCCGTTTTTCTCTGGCTTTTACTCTAAAGATGCCATTATCGAAGCAGTCCATGCCTCCAATCTGCCAGGTGCTGGGTTTGCTTACTTTGCGGTGATTGCAGGTGTGTTTATTACGGCTTTCTATTCGTTCCGCCTGTATTGGATTGTGTTCCATGGTAAAGAGCGCTATGACCAAAATCCCGAGCCGCATCACCACGATGATGACCACGGCCACGGTCATGATGCGAAGCCCAAGGAATCGCCCTGGGTGGTCACGCTACCGCTGGTGTTGCTGGCCGTGCCTTCGGTGGTAATTGGTGCCATGGCTTTAATGCCTATGCTGTTTGGTGACTTCTTCAACGGCGTAATTACCGTTGACCATGCCAAACACCCCGCTATGACGGTATTGGCTGAGAGCATTCATGGTTGGGTTCCCATGGCTATTCATGGCTTTACAGCTTTGCCCTTCTGGCTGGCTTTGGCAGGGGTGGCGGTGTCTTACCTGTTCTATATGGTCAAGCCCGATATTCCAGCCTATATCAAAGATATCAGCCAGAAAATTGGTTTATACCAAGTGCTGGAAGGCAAATATGGTGTGGACTGGGTGTATGAAAATATCTTTGCCCGTGGTGCACGTGCTTTTGGCACTTTGTTCTGGCGTGCTGGTGACCAAGCGATTATTGACGGTGCTTTAGTCAATGGCTCTTGGAAGCTGGTAGGCAAGATTGCTTCCATCGTGCGCTGGTTCCAGTCGGGTTATATCTACCACTACGCGTTGGTTATGATTTTGGGTATTTTTGCCCTCATGACCTACTTCGTGTGGCTCAACAAGTAAGGGAAGAAAAAAATGGGTTTGTTGAGTCTTGCCATTTGGGTGCCCATCGCCTTCGGCATTCTGCTATTGCTGCTTGGGCGCGAGAGCCAAGTCGGTGCGGTGCGCTGGCTGGCTTTGATTGGAGCCATTGCCGGCCTGTTTGTGACCTTGCCCTTGATAAGCGGCTTTGACAACAGCACTGCCAGTATGCAGTTTGTTGAAAAAGCCTTGTGGATTGAGCGTTTCAATATCCACTACCACCTCGGGGTGGATGGCTTATCTTTCTGGTTTGTGCCCCTGACGGCTTTTATCACCGTGATTGTGGTGATTGCCTCGTGGAGCAATATTACCGAGCGTGTGAACCAGTATATGGCTGCTTTCTTGGTGCTCTCTGGTTTGATGGTTGGGGTATTTGCTGCCTTGGACGGCCTGCTGTTCTACGTCTTTTTTGAGGCGACCTTGATTCCCATGTACCTGATTATTGGTATCTGGGGTGGCCCCAAGCGTATTTATGCGGCTTTCAAGTTCTTCCTCTACACCTTGCTGGGTTCTTTGCTGACGCTGGTGGCGATTATTTATCTATATAACGCTGCTGGGGGTAGTTTTGATATCCTGGCCTGGCATCAGCTGCCACTGGGCAAGTTGCCGCAAACTTTGGTGTTCTTTGCCTTCTTCGCTGCTTTTGCGGTGAAAGTGCCCATGTTCCCCGTCCACACTTGGTTGCCTGACGTACACGTGGAAGCGCCTACAGGCGGCTCTGCGGTGCTGGCAGCCATTATGCTGAAGTTGGGCGCTTATGGCTTTCTGCGCTTTTCCATGCCGATTGCTCCTGATGCAGCGCGTGAATGGGCTTGGCTGATTATTACCCTATCGCTGATTGCCGTTATTTACGTGGGCGTGGTGGCCTTGGTACAAAGGGATATGAAAAAGCTGGTGGCTTATTCGTCCGTAGCGCACATGGGTTTTGTCACCTTGGGTTTCTTCGTTTTTAACGATATTGGCGTGGCTGGCGGCATTGCGCAAATGATTGCCCACGGTTTTGTTTCTGGCGCTATGTTCCTGTGTATTGGCGTGCTGTACGACCGTGTGCATTCGCGTGAGATTGCCGATTACGGCGGTGTGGTCAATACCATGCCCAAGTTTGCCGCCTTTGCATTGCTGTTCTCCATGGCCAACTGCGGCCTGCCAGCGACAGCAGGTTTTGTGGGTGAATGGATGGTGATTATTGCTGCCGTGAAGTTTGACTTCTGGATTGGTATTCTGGCCGCCTCTGCCGTGGTCTGGGGGGCTGCCTATTCGCTGTGGATGTACAAGCGCGTCTATCTAGGCCCTGTCACCAATGACAATGTGCGCAACCTCAAAGACTTGAATGGCCGCGAGTTCCTGGTTTTAGGCGTGCTGGCTATTGCGGTATTGGCCATGGGTGTCTATCCCAAGCCGTTTACGGATGTGATTGACCCCTCGGTGCAGCAGCTCTTGCAGCACGTGGCGCAGTCCAAGCTTCCTTGATTTTTGCAACCAGACTGACTGAACGGAGAAATTTTTCCAATGATTGACAATATCAGCTGGATTGCCGTTTACCCCGAAATTATTTTGGCGGTAATGGGCTGTGTAATTACTTTGGCAGACTTGGGCGTTAAAAGCCAGCGTCGCACAGCTACCTATATTCTGACTTTACTGACCCTGGGCGTAGTGGCGGTGATGCAGGCGGTGTATGCCTCCAATGGCAATACCGTTTACGCCTGGAATGACATGCTCGTCTCCGATGCCATGGGCAACTGGCTTAAATGCTTTGCCACGGTGGCCATGATGGTGACTCTGGTCTATGCCCGCCCCTATGCAGCAGACCGAGGCATGTTGGGCAATGGTGGGGAGTTGTTTACCCTGTCGTTGTTTAGCCTTTTAGGCATCTTTGTAATGATTAGCGGTAATAACCTGCTAGTGATTTACTTGGGGCTGGAACTGCTCACCCTGTCCAGCTATGCCCTGGTGGCTTTACGCCGTGATAACGAAGTGGCTGTAGAAGCGGCCATGAAGTATTTTGTACTGGGCGCAATGGCCAGCGGCTTCTTGCTCTATGGCATGTCCATGGTGTATGGCGCAACCGGTTCTTTGGATATTGGTGGTATTTTCTCCGCAGTGGATGCTGGTACTATCAGCCCCCAGATTCTGGTGTTTGGCTTGGTATTTATTGTGGCGGGCTTGGCCTTCAAACTGGGGGCGGTGCCTTTTCACATGTGGATTCCCGACGTGTACCATGGTGCACCTACGGCTATTACTCTGGTGATTGGGGGTGCTCCAAAACTGGCTGCGTTTGCAATTGTGATGCGTTTGCTGGTGGATGGCTTGTTGCCCTTGGCGCATGATTGGCAGCAAATGCTGGCCTTGTTGGCGATTGCTTCGTTGCTGATTGGTAACGTAGTGGGTGTGGTGCAAACCAACGTAAAACGTATGTTGGCTTACTCCACCATTTCCCATATGGGCTTTTTGCTGTTGGGCCTGATGTCTGGCGTAGTGCCTGGTGTGAGCGATGCCAGCGCAACTGCTGAAAACGCTTATAGCGCCGCTATGTTTTATGTGGTGACTTATGTGCTGACAGCTTTGCCAGCGTTCGGTGTGGTAATTTTGCTGGCACGCCAGGGCTTTGAAGCTGAAGAAATTGCTGATTTTGCTGGTTTGAACCAGCGCAGCCCCTTGTATGCAGGGATTATGGCAATTTGCCTATTCTCCTTGGCGGGTATTCCCCCACTGGTTGGTTTTTATGCCAAGCTGGCTGTGTTGGAGGCTTTGGTTGCCACAGAGCAAAGCTTCTATATTGGCCTAGCAGTTTATGCCGTGGTGATGTCTTTGATTGGCGCATTCTTCTATCTGCGCTTGGTTAAAGTGATGTATTTTGATGCGCCCACCCCTGCATTGGCTGATAAGCAGCAACCCTTTACCACAGCGCCCTGGGATGTCCGCTCAGTACTCACGGTCAATGGCTTGCTGGTATTGTTGCTGGGTATTTTCCCGGGTGGCCTGATGGCTTTGTGTGCGGATGCCATCATGCGCGCTCTGCACTAAGAGCGTGTTTAAAGAACCTGTGCACGCTTCCTCTGTGGAAATGATGAACGGGTTCTAAGGAAATTCTGTACCACCCAAAGCGCCGCTGGCTTTGCGGTTTTGTAAAGAAGCAGATTTTCTCCCCAGCGCGCCACTGTTGTGAAAGAGTGAATTTTTCCGTGACCCAGACTGCCTCTATTTGGTTCGTGATTTTGGCGGCTTTTTTGGCCGCCAATTTGCCCTTTTTCTCTGAGCGTTGGATGTTGCTTGGCCCTACGCCTGCGCAGCGTATCAAGCCTTTGTGGGGACGTTTGTTTGAATTGATACTGCTGTATTTTATAGTTGGCGGTTTGGCTTTATGGCTGGAGCAGCGTGCGGGGCAAATTTATCCCCAAGGCTGGGAGTTTTACGCGGTGACGGGCTGCTTG
>CAZMMM010000066.1:0-3453 GCA_964567385.1 uncultured Comamonas sp. | reverse complement strand
TTTCCTGGTTTTGTCTATCGCTATCTGGGTAAGCACCGTCATAACGACTGATGGCTGAGAGGGCGTTGCATTTTTTATCAAGCTGCCTTCTCACCACTGATAAGCGATAAGTGCGCATGGGGATATTTACCAAGGCATGAAAGTATTTGATTTGTACTGTAGCCAAGGCCATGTGTTTGAGGGTTGGTTTGGCGCAGCCAATGATTTTCAAACGCAGCGTAGCGCAGGCTTTTTGCAATGCCCTGTGTGCGGTTGCGAACAGATTGAAAAAGGCTTGAGCGCGCCGCGCTTAAATTTGGGTGCAACAGCACCCAAGCGGAGCAGTGCAGAAGAGGTGGAGCGTTCTTCAGACTTGCCCGTTCCAGCTCAACGAGCTGCCGAGGCTGCATTGCAGCCTGCTGAACATGCCAAGCTGCGAGCCTTGCAAGCGGCATGGATGAAAGCCTCACGCGAGGCGGTGAAAAACACCGAGGATGTGGGTGAACGCTTTGCCGAGCAAGCATTGCGCATGCACCGTGGTGAGTTGGAAGAAAAGCCGATTCGTGGGCAAGCCAGCCTGGAACAGGCACGTGATTTGCTGGAAGAGGGCGTAGCCGTGATGCCCTTGATGTTGCCTAAAAGCAGTACGGAAACCTTGCAATAGGGTTTCACCACTGCATGTGCCATGCTGACACAAGAGCAGCAAGGGCTTTTGCTTTTCTTGCGTGTCCGTCAAGGCATGAGCTAGCGCATCCTGCTTAGCCGTTACGCTTTGTGGATAGGCAGCGCAATGGTGCTTTTTTATTGACAACTTACCCATTGAGAGCTACTTAAAGCGCTATTCAGCTTACGTTGAGTATTGGGATGATGAGGCAGGGAATACGCATTTACTGTTGGATTTGCGGGAGGCTTTGCGCGAGCTAGTTTCCGAAATGTTCCCCCCGCAGCACGCGCAGGGGTGGGGCAGCCTGAATGAGGCTACTTTGCGCAGTTCATCCATGCGTTCTTCAGTCTCTTTGGCTTCTTGCTGGTGGTAAGTCATCACCTCTTTCAGTCCTTCAGGGATGAAGCGCTGCAGGATGTCTCGCATTCGGCCTTGGCACCGCTGACAACCAGGGCGTTGTTCAGGCTTTCCACAAAATCGAGCTGTTCGTCGGTGCGGTAGCCTAGCTCTTGCAGAGCGCCTGACATGCCCAGGAAGGATTCTGTGGTGCCCACAAAGTCCGAGTAGGTGCGCCGCGCCATGTCTTGCAGGCGGCCCATGGCCTCGGTAGCGGCGCTGGCACTGCCCACCGTGAGTTGCAGGCGGCCTTGCAGGTCGGTGAATTGGCCAGTTACCTGGGCAAAGCTGCCCGTTAGGCCGCTGACGGCTTGGCCCAGCATAAAAAGCAAACCGCCCGTTGTGCCGTAGTGCCCTACGCGGCGTATCGCCTCAGCAAGGCGGTCAGCGCCAGCGCTGGCAGAGTTGGCAGTCGGGCCAATCTGGCCTAGCGCTTGCTCAACATGGCGCACTTGGCCCTGTACCTGGGCCGCGCCTTGCATCTCCAGCTTGATGCCGACGGTATGTGTTTTTGCCATACTCCCTTACACTCCGCCTATGCTGATTTCATACATTTGGATTGCAGTTAAAGCCTTCTTCACGATCATTTTTGCTTTCATTGGTGCTGCGCATCTCTGGCCCTCAATAGGCTGGTGGGGGGTGCCATTTGCACTTTTTGCGGCATACGGCTTTTTTAACTTTGGGTCGATATTCAAGCGCCCCAACTAAGCCTTCTGCCGCTGCCGCTGCCTCTCCCACACCTCTAAAACCTCGGCCTCCATCACGCGCAGCAGCGCCAGTAGTTCAGGGCGCTCTTTGCGCGGTGTGCCCTGCATGTGCATAACGGCCGCCACCGCGCTGTAATCCAGCCCCGTTGCACCGGCCATACCCACGCGCCACTGGGTTTGCACCGCAAGCCACAGCTCCCACGCGGGGCGGTTGTCGGGCCATAGCCACAGCTGGCGCTCATGGCCATCAACATCGCCAGCGCCAACCCCCACAGCCGTGGGAGGCAGCAGGCCAAAGCTGGCCAGGGCTTGGGCCAGTTCATCGTCCGCAGCAGTGCTGGTGGGTGCATGGTCTTCGTCCTGGACGCGGGGGTGGGGGCTGGCCAACTGCCCACGCGCCCAGGCGCGGGCAATGGCCGCTAGTTTTTTGCGCGTGCGCCTTGTTGGGCCAGGTAGGCATCAAAGGCCAGCGCCTCTAGGCCAGGTAGGTTGAGCAGTTGCGCAAATGCCTCGGGCTGAAAGGGCAGGGCCGCGCCGTCAGCGCCCCTGGCTTGCTGGGGCAGGCCAGCACTGCCTCACCTGCCTTGGCGGCATTGAGCGCTTTGCCTGCACGGCCCGCCAGCTTTGCCGAGGCTGGCACAGGCGCAGGCGATGAAGGCGACAGCGCAGGCACAAGCATGGATGCCGCCATCCAAGCCGCTGTGCAAGCCGAGCTGGCCGATTGGCAACCGCCGCATCCACCCTTATGCCCGCTACGTGTGCATGGACGATGACCGCGTGCGCCCCCTGCACCGCAGTTGGCACAACGTCACCTTGCCCCTGGATGACCCATGGTGGCAAACCCACCGCCCACCCAACGGCTACCGCTGCCGTTGCCGCATCATTGGGGTGAGCCAGCGCGACTATGACCGGGGCGAAGTCCTGAGCCGCCCAGGGGCTGAAATCAGTGGAGAAGAGACCGGCGAAAACGCCCCCATCGTGCGCCAGCCCATGCGCAAAACTGCGCCGCAAGATGGTTTTACCAATTGGACAAACCCCAGCACGGGCGAAGTCAAGCGCATCCCAGCGGGCATTGACCCCGGCTTTGACTACAACGCCGGGACAGTGGGCGAAAGCCAGGCGTTCAAGGCGCTGATTGAGCGCAAGCTGGCAGCGTTGGAGCCGGGGGTGCGGGAGGCGGCATCCATCGCGGGCCTACTGCGCACTGGTGCAGACTTGCCCCACCTGTCAGCACTTCAAAAAACCGAGTTCACGCAGTGGGCGCAGGAAGTTTTGCAGGATGACTACCGCGTCAAGAATGACTACGCATTGGTGGGTTTTTTACCGCAGGAGGTGCTGGCCGATATGCAGGTGATCCAGCTCTTCCTGCAAGGCACGGAAATTCACATCAGCGACAAGCAACTGCGCCACGGCTACCGCCCTGGCAAAAAGGCACGCGGTGCGGCGTTACCTGCCGATGTACTTGCTGTCTTACCGGAAAAACTGGAGGGGGCAGCTTGGTACTTTGATAGCACGCATGGCAACGTGTTTGCCGTTTTCGATACAGAGGGCGGGAATGAAGGAGAAGTAGGAAAAGCAGTTGTGCAGTTCAACTACACCTACCATCGACAAACCTACAACGCAGTGATCACAACAGGAGTGATTCAGAACTTCAACCTCAACGGAATCGGTATTCGTCGTATCAAATAAGGCCACAAGGGGTGCGGT
>CAZMMM010000065.1:6300-8181 GCA_964567385.1 uncultured Comamonas sp. | reverse complement strand
TTTAAGCGCAGACGGCCAACGCTTAACCGTGCCCGCTGGCGTACTTACCGATGCCCAGCGTGAACAACTGCGCCAACACAAAGCCGCCATCATTAGCCACCTAACAAAAAAGCATCCATCGTTAAATGAGATGGCAGAGCCAGCACCAACCAGCACCACCCCCGCCGATTGGCAAGCCGTGCGAGATGCCTACTACAGCCATCACCACGCCTGCCCCACCTGCATCTGTGCAGGCCGTGGCTATGGCCTTCGCTGTGGCACAGGGGCCAGCCTTTGGGCAGCGTATGGCGCAGTCAATCCACCGTTTGCCAGCCGCTAGCACCACCCCCCGCAAACCTTGGTTTCCGTGGTAACCAGCCTTGGTAACCATCCCTTTGGTAACCACCAAACCCCGCCAAACCTTACGAACCACTTCACCACCTGAAAGAGAAACCCACATGACCAACATCAGCCGCATTCACTGCAACCCTGAGCGCCTAGAAGCCATAGGCGCATCAATCGGGCAAGACCTCATAAACGACATGCTCAAGGCCCAAGACCAAGCCCAGGCGCTGCGCATCCTCATAGCCAGCCTGCAAGCCCTAAACGCCATACCCCTGCACCAAGAGGCCGCAATCGGTGGCTTTGCCGCGTACATCGTCAATGTGCTGCAAGTGGGTGTGCAGAACCTGCCCACCCTCACAGAAGAGGAATTGCAAGACCTGGGACTGTAACCAGCGCCTAACCCACTCACAAAACCACTCACATTTACACACACAGAAAGCCCACCCCCATGATTGACGCACTCATACAAGGCAAGCTGCACCAAGCCGCCCAGCAGCGCACCGGCAAGACTGGCAAACCCTTTGTAACCGCCAAACTCACCACCACCACCAAAGACGGCAACAGCGCATTTGTGAACTGCATCACCTTCAACCTTGACGTATGCCGCGCCCTAATGGCACTAGCCCCTGGCGACAGCGTAGCCCTATCCGGCGAGCTAGCCACGAGCATCTACAACGACAAGGAAGGCCAGCCGCGAATCAGCCTAGACCTAACCGCCCACGCAGCCCTTAGCGCCTACCACACCAGCCGCAAGCGCCAAGCCATGCGCCCACCAGCGCCCCAGCCCGCCAACACAGCCACACCCCCGCCCGACTACTGGCCACCAGCAGACGCGCCGTATGAGCTTTGAGCCTGGCTAGCACCATGGAGCAAGACAAAGCCGCCGCCCAAGCCTGGAACGATGGCAAGGCCGCAAGGGCAGAACGCGCCTTTGAACGCATGTTTAGCTTGCCGCGCCATCCCTAGATTGAATCTAGCCATTTGCCGGTAGCTAGCAGCTTGCAGCCCAAGGGTACGGCGAAACACCGCCCCCTTACTGCCAACCAGCAGAATCCAAATTTGGATTTTGGTCATTCACAGCACCCCACCACGCCCCCACCGCCGGGGCTTTTTTGTGGCCGCAAAGATGCAGGAAAATTTTCCCGCTACTTTCGACCCATTGCCAGCAGACATAGCAGCAAAGTGAGCCTGGCACACTTTGGCCTTGTCAGCCCGCCTAAGCCCTGCCAAGCAAAGGGGGGGAACTCAAATCCCACCCTTCGCATGCAGCCCAAGTAGGCCATCAGCGCCACCTATACGGGTTGATACAGGGAAATAATTTCCCTACAATCCAAGCATGGGCAAACTTCACCAACAAAGCAACTGGGTCATTCGCGTGCAGGGCAATGAACACCCACCGGTGCATGTGCATGTGCTTCACCCCAGCGGCAAGGCGCTTGTCCATTTGGATGGCACGCACATCAATTCAGGCGTGCCGCAATCGGCGCTGACGGCAGCGCTGGCATGGGTAGCAGCCAATACCGATGCCATCCAGGCCGAATGGGCGCGTATGAACAA
>CAZMMM010000065.1:0-6290 GCA_964567385.1 uncultured Comamonas sp. | reverse complement strand
AGAAAGTGGATATAAGGGACCAACTACAAGTAAACCAACAAACCCAACACCAACCGCATTGCGGCCATTGAGCCACTGGGCGCTATGCAAATGCAGGTGCAGTACACCAGCGGGCAGACGGTGCAAGTGAACTTGTCGCACCTGCCGGAGCGCTTTGCGGCATTTGCCGATTTGGCAGACCCCGTGTTTTTCAACGCCGCACAGGTGACTGACTGGGGTCACACGTTGGAATGGCCTAATGGCGAGGGGCTGGACGCTGACCGCATCATGGAAATGGCGCTGGAGCAAGCCGGGCGCAAGGATGTTCTGGCCTTTCGCCGCTGGCAGGAAAAGCACGGCCTGTCGCTGGCAGAAGCCGCCGCTGCCATTGGCATGACCCGACGCACCGCCAGCCAGTACCGTACAGGCGCACGACCCGTACCGCGCACCGTACTACTGGCACTCAAAGGCTGGGAAGCAGAGAACCACAGCAAGCGGACACGACAAGCTGCGCACACATAGGTTTGAAGGCGACCCAAGGCGGCTTTTTGCACGGCTTTCCGTGGAAACCAGCTTGGATACCAGTCGTTTGGATACCACCCACCCGCCAAAAGTACGCACCCAGAAAATGCCGATTCCCTGCGTACCAGCTTGCGTACCGCCTGCCTGCGTACCAGCACCACGCCAGCATGGGCAGCACGCGCATCAAGGGCAAATTACAAAAAATCCTCTTACATCCGCCGTTACATCGTAGCGGGAACAAAAAAGGCCAGTTCCGAAAAACTGGCCTAAGTCGTTGATTTACTTGGTAGGGCGTGCTGGACTCGAACCAGCGACCAAGGGATTATGAGTCCCCTGCTCTAACCAACTGAGCTAACGCCCCACTAAGAGATTTGTGCAGCTACCTGCCAAGCATGTGGCAAGACGGTGCAAAACCACGGATTGTAGCCTAGCTACTAGCGCTGATGGTTATTTTGACTTAAAGCATTACTAACCAGCTTGGCGGTGATATCGACAATTTGAATCATCTTGTCATAGGGCATACGGGTGGGGCCAATCACGCCCAGGGTGCCGACGATTTGGCCATCCACCGCATAGGGGGCGCTGACCACTGACAGCTCTTGCACAGGCACGATATGGCTTTCGCCGCCAATGTAGATATGTACACCCTGAGCTTTGCTAGAAAAATCCAGCAGGCGCAGGATATGGGTTTTCTGCTCGAACAGCTCAAAAGCGCGGCGCAGGTGGTTCATGTCGTGGCTAAAGTCGCTGACGGCCAGCAGGTTGTGCTGGCCAGAGATAACCACCTGCTCTGGCGCATCGGCGCTGAGGGCTTCTGCCCCAACATTGACGGCAGCACGCATCAACTCGCTGACCTGGCTACGCAGTTGATCGACCTCGGCTTGCAGGCGTTCGCGCACTTGCTCTATGGCTTGGCCTGCATAGTGGGCGTTCAGGTAGTTGCCCGCTTCAATCAGGGCGCTGTCATCTAGCTCGGCATCGGTGAAAATCACGCGGTTTTGAACGTCGCCATCGGGGGCAACGATGATGACCAGCACACGCCGCTCAGACAGTTTGACGAACTCAATATGCTTGAATACCGAGCTGCGCTTGGGTGCCATCACCACCCCCACGAATTGCGATAGCTCTGACAGGATATGCGCTGCTTGGGTAATCACCTTCTGCGGCTGCTCGGCGGGCAGCGCGGGCGCGGTGACGGCGTTGGGCTGGGCGGTGAGCATGGTGTCCACAAACAGGCGGTAGCCCTGCGCCGTTGGGATGCGCCCGGCAGAGGTGTGGGGGCTGGCAATCAGCCCCATATCCTCCAGGTCAGCCATGACGTTGCGGATGGTGGCGGGCGACAAATCCAGCCCACTGGCACGCGACAAAGTGCGCGAGCCTATGGGCTGGCCATCGGCGATATAGCGCTCTACCAGCGCTTTGAGCAGTAACTTGGCACGGTCATCCAGCATGGCAGCATTTTAATATGATGTAATTTCGTCCCATGAGACCCAAATTCCGCCATGTGGCCCTGATTGGTAAATACCACCCGCTTTCGGGCTCCAGTGCGCCTGCCAATCCCGCGCACCAGCCCCTGGCCGAGATTGCCGAGTTCCTGCATACCGCTGGCTGCGAGGTGGTGGTGGAAGCCTATACCGCCACCTATACCGGCTTGGATAAGCGCTTTCCCGTCATGGCGGTGGACGATATTGGTCAGCACTGCAACCTAGGCGTGGTGGTGGGGGGCGACGGCACCATGCTGGGCATTAGCCGCCTGCTGGCGCGTTATGGCACGCCGCTGGTGGGCATCAACCAAGGCAGGCTGGGCTTTGTGACTGATATTCCGCTGGCCACCTACCGCGAAACCCTGTTCCCCATTTTGCTCGGCGAATACGAAGAAGACACCCGCCACCTGATGCTGGCGCAGGTGCTACGCGGCTCGCGCTGTGTGTTTGAGGATTTGGCCGTCAATGATGTGGTGATTAACCGAGGAGCCACTTCCGGCATGTTGGAACTGCGCGTTGAGGTTGATGGCCGCTTCGTCGCCAACCAACGCGCCGATGGTCTGATTGTGGCCACGCCCACAGGTTCTACCGCCTACGCCCTATCGGTGGGCGGCCCCATGATGCACCCTGCCACCTGCGCCTGGGTGATTGCGCCGATTGCGCCGCACACCCTCTCTAACCGCCCGATTGTGATTTCCGACAGCAGCCAGGTGGTGCTGGAAGTGGTGGGCGGGCGCGATGTCAGCGCTAATTTTGATATGCAGTCCTTTGCCACCATCTTGCATGGCGACCGCATTAGCGTGCGCCGCTCGGATTACCAGGTGCGCTTTCTGCACCCCAATGGCTGGAATTACTTTGCCACCCTGCGCAAAAAGCTCGGCTGGAACGAAAGAGGGTATAGCTCATGACACTACGCCGCATGGTTTTGCGCGACTTTGTGATTGTCCAGGCGCTAGAGCTGGACTTTGCTCCCGGCTTTACCGCCCTCACCGGCGAGACTGGCGCGGGCAAATCCATTTTGATTGATGCCCTGCAACTGCTGCTAGGCGCACGTGCTGATGCGGGCGTAGTGCGTGAGGGGGCAGGCCAAGCAGAAATCAGCGCTGAATTTACCCTGCCACCCCATCTGCACGACTGGTTACACAGCCAAGGCTTTGCCGTGGAGGAATGCCCCGACCACACCGGCGGCAGCCTGCTACTGCGCCGTAGCATTGATGCCCAAGGGCGCAGCCGCGCCTGGGTGAACGGCAGCCCGGCCACCGCCACGCAATTACGCCAGCTGGGGCAGGCGCTGGTGGATATCCACGGCCAACATGCCTGGCAAAGCCTGATGCGGCCAGAGTCGGTGCGCCAATTGCTGGATGCCTATGCAGGCTTATCTGCCCAAGCAGTACGCCAATGCTGGCAGGCTTGGCGCACCGCCGCGCAGGCATTGGAGCAAGCACAAGCCGCCCAAGAACATCTACACACCGAGCGCGAACGCCTGCTGTGGCAAATTGAAGAGCTGCAAAAACTCAACCCCCGCGCCGATGAGTGGGAAGAACTCAATCAGCAGCACGCCCGCCTCGCCCACGCCCAGACCCTGATTGACACCGCCCAAGCCAGCATTGCCTGCCTGGAAGGCGCAGAAGACGACAGCGCCCACCACCACAACCACCATAGCAGCGCCACTACCAGCCTGACCCAAGGTTTGAACCGCGCCCTGCAACTGCTGCAAGCCCAGGCGCACTTAGAGCCTGCCTTCACCAGCATTACCGAGGTACTGGCCAGCAGCCTGGCGCAGGTGGAAGATGCACTGCACAGCCTGCACCTCTACACCCAGCGCACCGAGCTAGACCCCGAGGGCTTGGCCAGCCTAGACGAGCGCCTGAGCCTATGGCTGCAATTAGCCCGCCGCTACAAGCGCCTGCCCGAAGAACTGCCCGCCCTGCTGGCAAGCTGGCAAGAGCAACTCAGCGCCCTGGATAGCGCCACAGACCTGGACGCTCTGCAACAAGCCGCCCAACACACCCAGGCGGCCTACCAGCAGGCGGCGCAAACCCTCTCCCAGCAACGCCGCAAGGCCGCGCCCAGGCTGGCACAGGCCATCACCCATGCCATACAGGGGCTGGGTATGGAAGGCGGGGTGTTTGCTGTGCAAATACAAGACCTGACCAGCCCCGGCGCAGATGGCCTGGACGATGTGCAGTTTTTGGTAGCAGGCCACCCCGGAGCCAGCCCCAGACCGATTGGCAAAGTGGCCTCTGGCGGCGAACTATCGCGCCTCTCGCTGGCGATTGCTGTGACCACCAGTGCCAAAGGGCAGGCTCCCACGCTGATTTTTGACGAGGTGGATGCTGGCATAGGCGGCGCAGTCGCCCAAACCGTAGGCCGCCTGATGCACGACATTGGGCATACCCACCAAGTGCTGGCCGTCACCCACCTGCCCCAAGTGGCCGCCTGCGCTGACCAGCACTATGTGGTCAGCAAGCGCCGCAGCAAAACCGGCAGCACCAGCCAAGTCACCCCCGCCACAGCGGCGCAAAGAGAGCAGGAAATTGCCCGCATGCTGGGCGGCGATTCCCTCTCTGCCGCCAGTCTGGCCCATGCGCGTGAGATGCTGGACGGGCAAGCCCCGTCTTCCTAAGGAGCTTTCTGAAATGGCTTTAGATGTCGTACTGATTACCGGCATGTCCGGCTCTGGCAAGTCCGTGGCTTTGAACGCATTGGAAGATGCAGGCTACTACTGCGTGGATAACCTGCCGCCCGAGTTGCTGCCCGCGTTTGTGCGCCTTAAACATGCCCACCACGGTAACCGCGTGGCCATTGCCATGGATGCGCGTAGCGCCGCCAGCCTGCCCAATCTGCCCAAGCGCCTGCAACAGCTCAGAACCCTGCGCGACCAGGGGGTGCAACTGCACATTCTGTTTTTGGATGCCAATACCAGTACCTTGGTGCGCCGCTTTTCTGAAACACGCCGCCGCCACCCGCTGTCGCCCACTGATGCGCCAGATGGCAAAGCCCTGGCTGAGGTGATTGAGCACGAGCGCGAACTGTTGGCCGAGCTGCGCGAACACGCCCATGTGCTAGATACCAGCAGCCTGCTGGGGCCGCAGTTGCAAAGCTATGTGCGCTCTTTGATACGCGCACCGGCCAACCAGCTCACCTTGGTGTTCCAGTCCTTTGGCTTTAAGCACGGGTTGCCGCTGGATGCCGACTATGTGTTTGACGTGCGCATGTTGCCCAACCCCTATTACGACCCACAACTGCGCCCCTTAACAGGTCGGGACGAGCCGGTACAGCAATTTCTGCGCCAGCAACCCAGCGCCCAGGCCATGCAGGCGCATATCGCCCAGTTTCTGGATGAATGGCTGCCTGCCCACCAGGCCAATCACCGCAGCTACGTTACCGTGGCCATTGGCTGTACCGGGGGGCAGCACCGCTCGGTGTATCTGGTGGAGCAGCTCAGTGCCCAGTTTCAAGGGCAGTGGAACACGTTGCGCCGCCACCGCGAAATGGATGGGCGCGGCAAGTCTTTGCAATAGCGCAAAGGCTGCCCGCCTTGGTACAAATCAAGCCTGGGCAGCAGCTTCAATCGCCTGGCGGATATCGGCTGGGATGTTGATGGCGGTATGGCGCTCTAGGTCGGTAAACACCAGCACTTTGCGGCCTTGGGCGCGTACCTCATCCCCCAAACGGGCTTGCACGACCAAGCTTAAAGATTTGCCGCCCAAGCGCTCTACTTGCAGGCCAAACTGCACCTGCTCGCCCATGCGGCTGATGGCACGAAAATCCGTCTCCAGCCGCACAATCGGCAGCCCCACGCGGCGCTGGCCAATCATCTGGGCGTAGTCAATGCCCAAGCCGTGGGTGAACCAGTCCTCCACCAGGTGGTTGAATAACACGGCGTATTGCGGGTAGAAGATGATGCCCGCCGGGTCGCAGTGCGAGAAGCGGATGCTGTAGCTGGTTTCATAGTCCAGCCGGGCGAGGGCTTGTGCCATGGCAAAAATCCTTGTGTTTGTTGGGTGGGTTTGCAGAGTGAGAAAGCGGCTGCACCATCAAAAAAGGCAGCTTGTGAACAAGCTGCCCTGGGCAGTAGCGCGGGGCAGCAAGTGTAGCTGCCGCCGCGCTGTGTGCTGGTCGTGTGGGATGCTTTGGAGTGTTACGCCTCGTCGGGGATGACGGCGGTCACTTCAATTTCCACCTTGGCGCGTGCTTCCATCAGGGCGGACACTTCCACACAGGTCATGGCGGGGAAGTTCTTGCCAAACACATCACGGTACACCGTGCCCAGCTCGCGCAGGCGGCTGTTGTATTCCTCAC
>CAZMMM010000064.1:7217-8239 GCA_964567385.1 uncultured Comamonas sp. | reverse complement strand
TGGCAGCCGGTGGCCTTGGTGGAAGAGCTGGCCGGGTCCAGGCCCGTGAAGGCTGTCAGGCTCATGGGGCAGGATTTTGTGCTGTTCCGTGATGAGCACGGGCAGCTGGGTATGCTCGATCGTGACTGCCCCCACCGTGGGGCAGACCTTGCCCTGGGGCGTATCGAAGATGGTGGGCTGCGCTGCCCCTTCCACGGCTGGTTGTTCGATGTAAAAGGGGCTTGCCTGGAAACCCCGGCAGAGCCAGAGGGCAGCCAGCTCTACACCCGTATCCAGCAGTCCGCCTATCCGGTGGTTGAGAAAAGCGGCATTGTGTTTGCCTATATTGGCGAGGGTGAGCCGCCCGCCTTTCCGGACTTTGACTGCTTTGTGGCACCAGACAGCCATACCTTTGCCTTCAAGGGTCTGTGGGAATGCAACTGGCTGCAATCGCTGGAGGTGGGTATGGACCCCGCCCACGCTTCCTTCTTGCACCGCTTTTTTGAAGATGAGGACACCGCTGCCAGCTATGGCAAGCAGTTTCGCAGCGCCTCATTGAATACCGACTTGCCAGTCTCCAAGGTGCTGCGCGAGTACGAGCGCCCCGAAATCAATGTGGAAGAGCAGGACTATGGCTTGCAGCTGACCACCCTGCGCCAGCTCAATGAGCAGGACACCCATGTGCGTGTGACCAATGTGGTCTTTCCCCAGGCTTTTGTGATTCCCATGAGCACGGAAATGACGATTACCCAGTGGCATGTGCCTGTGGATGACACGCACAACTACTGGTTTGCCATTTTCACCAGCTTTGGCGGGCCTGTGGACAAGCAGCAGATGCGTGAACAGCGCCTCAAAACCATTGAGCTGCCGGACTACACCTCCAAGCGCAACAAGCGCAACAACTACGGCTATGACGAGCAAGAGCAGCTCACACAGACCTATACCGGCCTGGGCTTTGACATCAACGTGCATGACCAGTGGGCGTGCGAATCCCTTGGCCCCATTCAGGATCGCACTCGCGAGCATCCGGGCAGCACCGACAA
>CAZMMM010000064.1:0-7207 GCA_964567385.1 uncultured Comamonas sp. | reverse complement strand
GCTGATACGTGCCATCGAGAGCCAGCAGGAAGGTGGGGAAATACCCATGGCGCTCAACGCTGAGCAGGCCAGTGCCATGACAGGCCCAGCCTCGGTGGATGGTGTGGGGCAAACCCAAGACCCCCACGCCTTCTGTGAACAGGCAGACCGCAAGCGCCGCCAGCAGTCCGACTGGGCCAGCAAGCGGCTTTGACCAACAGCAGCCAAACAAAGGTCTGTATGAGCAGTTTTGTAGAGCGTTTTGGGCTGTGGACACAAGCACAGACCGAGCAGGCAGATGCCGTCATCGAGCGTCTGAATCGTGGTGAGCTGGATGTGGTGCGCTTTGCCTGGGCAGACCAGCACGGCATTCTGCGTGGCAAGACCCTGGTTGCCGAGGCTGCCAAGGGCGCTTTGCGCAGCGGGGTCAACCTCACCACCACCTTGCTGGGCAAGGACACCTCGCACCGCACCGTCTTTCCTGTATTTGCCAAGGGCGGTGGCTTCAGTGTTGAGGGCTTGCAGGGTGGGGCAGACTTCACCATCGTGGCTGATCCGGCCAGCTTTCGCGTCCTGCCCTGGGCCGAGCGCACGGGCTGGGTGCTGTGCGATGCCTATATGGGCGATGGCCGCCCCTGCCCTTACGGTACGCGGCGCATCTTGCAAAAGGCGCTAGATCAGCTGGCCGCCAAGGGGTTGGAGTTTGTGGCCGGGCTGGAGGTGGAATTCCACGTCTTCAAGCTGGAAGATGCCTCTATGCGCCTGTCTGACTCGGGGCAACCGGGCGAGCCGCCCAAGGTGTCTTTGCTGTCGCACGGCTATCAGTACCTGACCGAGCAGCGCTACGACCATGTCGATGACTTGATGCAAGTGCTGCGCCGGCATCTACAGGCTTTGGAGCTGCCCCTGCTCTCTATGGAAGTGGAGTTTGGCCCCAGCCAGTATGAGCTGGTGTTTGGCCCCATGCCGGGCTTGCAACCTGCTGATGCCATGGTGTTGCTGCGCAGCGCCATCAAACAGATTTGCCAGCGCCACGGCTATCACGCCAGCTTTATGTGCAGGCCGCGCATCCCCAATGTGATGTCTAGTGGGTGGCATTTGCACCAGTCGCTGCGCCAGCTAGGGGGTGGGGCCAATGCCTTTATGCCAGCTGATGGGCAGCAAGTCTTGAGCGAGCTGGGCATGCAGTATCTGGCCGGGCTTAAAGCCCATGCCTGCGGTGCTGCGGCCTTGGCCAGCCCCACCATCAATGGCTATCGCCGCTATCGCCCCTTCTCGCTAGCCCCCGATAGGGCCATCTGGGCGCAGGACAACCGGGGGGCCATGCTGCGCGTTATTGGTGGGCCTGGGCAGGAGGCAACACGCATTGAAAACCGTGTGGGCGAGCCAACAGCCAACCCCTATCTGTATCTGGCATCGCAGATTTTTTCTGGGCTGGACGGTATTGAGCGCAAGCTAGACCCTGGCCCCTCAGCCGATGCACCCTATGAAACCGAGGCCCAGCCCCTGCCGCGCTCGCTGGCCGAGGCACTGGAGCACTTGCGCAGCAACCCCGTGATGACGGCGGGCCTGGGCAAGGAGTTTCTGGACTACTACTGCTTTATCAAGCAGGCGGAAATACAGCGCTTCAACCTGGAAGTGACGGAGTGGGAGCATAGAGAGTACTTCGATATGTTCTAGACTTTTCCCCCAGCCAGCACGCGCTTTAGCAAGGGCTGGCGAGCTGACTACCAGCATAAGACGGAGACATTACGATGAAAAAACGCAGCTTCCTCAAAACCAGCGCCTTATTAACTGCTACCGCCTGCATGGGCCTGGCAGGGCTTGCGCAAGCAGCGGACAAACCCCTGCGCATTGGCTTGATTGCCACCTACTCTGGCCCCTATGCCGACTATGGCCGCCAGTTTGATGCGGGCACTGCGCTGTATCTGAAGGAGCATGGCGGCAAGATTGCTGGGCGCACGGTGGAAATCATCCGAAAGGATGCGCCCGGCCCTGCCCCTGATGTGGCCAAGCGCCTGGCGCAAGAGCTGGTGGTGCGTGACAAGGTGGACATCATCAGCGGCCTGGACTTCAGCCCCAATGCTTATGCCGTAGCAACCGTTGCCACCCAGGCCAAAGTGCCGACGATTGTGATGAATGCATCCTCATCGGCCATTACTACCAGCTCGCCTTATGTGGCGCGGCTGTCGTTTACCGTGCAGCAAGTGTCAGCGCCCATGGCGCAGTGGATGATTAAAAACGGCATTAAAGAGGCTTACACCGTTGTGGCCGACTACGCGCCGGGCACAGACTCTGAAACTGCCTTCTCTGATGCTTTTGAGGCCGGTGGCGGCAAGATTGTGGGGCGCTTGCGCACCCCTATGAACAACCCTGATTTTTCTGCCTATGTGCAGCGCATCAAAGATGCCAAGCCTGAGGCGGTGTTCTTCTTCTTCCCCTCGGGGGTCATGCCACCGGCCTTCCTCAAGGTCTGGAAAGAGCGCGGCATGGCTGAAAGCGGCATCCAGCTGTTTGCCACTGGCGAGGCCACGGACGACAGCTATCTGGAGGCCACTGGCGATGTTGCCCTGGATTTGGTGACCAGCCACCATTACTCCTACGGCCATGAGTCGCCCAAGAACCAGAAGTTTGTTGAAGACTTTGTGGCCGAATTTGGCAAGGAGATGCGTCCCAGCTACTTTGCCGTGACCGCCTACGATGCTTTGGCCGCCATTGACCTGGCTTTGGCCAAAACTGGTGGCGATACCTCTGGCGCCAAGGTGATGCAGGCTTTGCAGGGTTTGCAGTTTGAAAGCCCACGCGGGCCGATTGAAATCGATGCCGAGACGCGGGACATTGTGCAAACCGTCTATATCCGCAAGACGCAAAAGCGCAATGGCGAGCTGGTGAATGTGGAGTTTGACCAGTTTGAGCGCGTCAAAGACCCTGCCAAGGAAGCGGCTGCCAAAAAGCCGTAAAGCCCAGCCTCCCGAAGTGGCGCAACAGCCATCTCTACCAAGTTAAAGTTAGTACAAAAAATGGTAATCATCTTTGATGGGGTGGCCTACGGCATGCTCCTGTTCCTGATGGCCGTGGGGCTGTCCATCACCATGGGGTTGATGAATTTTGTCAACCTCGCCCACGGCAGCTTTGCCATGGTGGGCGGCTATACCGCCATGCTGCTCATGCAGCGCTGGCAGTGGGACTATGGCCTGGCGCTGCTGGCCGCTTTTGTGGCAGCAGCGCTGTGCGGTGCGGTGCTGGAATGGGCGCTGTACCGGCGGCTGTACCGCGCCCACCCGCTCGATCAGGTGCTGCTCTCTATTGGCGTGGTGTTTATCTCTGTTGCGGCCTTTACCTGGGGCTTTGGCCCCAGCATGCAGGCTTTTGAACTGCCCGCTGGGTTGCAAGGCCAGTGGGCGCTGGGGGGCTGGCAGTTCAGCCGCTATCGCCTGTTTCTAGTGGTGTCTGGCTTGCTGGTGCTAATAGCGCTATTGCTGCTGCTGGGCCGCACCCGCTACGGGGCGATGGTGCGTGCTGCGGTGGATAACCAGCGCGTTGCTGCGGGCACGGGTATTCATGTGCAGCGCCTGTTCTTTGTCACCTTTGCCCTGGGCTGTGGCCTGGCGGGCCTGGGTGGTGCTTTAAGCCTGGGCATTTTGGGGCTGGAGCCTAGCTTTCCCCTGAAGTACTTGGTGCTATTTTTAATGGTGGTCTGTGTAGGCGGTGCCGGCACTGTTACCGGCCCCTTTGTGGCCGCGCTGCTGGTTGGCGTGGTGGATGTGGCGGGCAAGTACTACCTGCCTGAGGCGGGGGCCTTCCTGATTTATGTCTTCATGATTGCCGTGCTGCTGCTGCGGCCCAACGGCATCATTGCGCGCAAGGGGTTGACATCATGAAACTGGGTGCATTCACTCCCGCCCAAAGGCGGATGGCAGAGCTGGCCTTCTGGCTGCTGCTGGCGGCGACTTTCTTTCTGCTACCAGAGCGGCGCACCCTGATGAGCCAAGTCTTCATCATGGGCTTGTTTGCCGTCTCTTTAGATATGGCCTTGGGCTATGCCGGCATTCTGACCGTAGGCCATGCCGCCTTTTTTGGGGCCGGTGCTTATGCCGCTGGCCTGCTGGCCGTGCATGGCTGGGGCGAGCCTTTGTCCGGTCTGCTAGTGGCTTTTGGGGCGGCGGCTTTGCTGGGCTATGTGCTGAGCTTTCTGGTCGTGCGCGGCTCTGACCTGACGCGGCTGATGGTTACCATTGCCCTGTGCATGCTGCTGTCAGAGCTGGTCAACCGCCTGGCCTTTATCACCGGCGGCACCGATGGCTTGCAGGGCATGGATGTCTGGCCGCTGCTGGGCTTGTTTGAGTTTGATTTGTTTGGCAGCACTGCCTTTATCTATGCGTGGGTAGTGGTGCTGTTGGTATTTCTGGGCGTACGCCTGGTGCTGAGTTCGCCCTTTGGCTTGGCGCTGCGCGGCATTCATGACAGCCGCAAGCGCATGCTGGCCATTGGCTCGCCAGTGCAGGCGCGTCTGCGTCTGGCCTATGTGTTCTCTGCTGCTGTGGCGGGGGTGGCAGGTGCTTTGATGGCGCAGACCACGCAGTTTGTGGGCATTGAGTCCATTGGCTTTCACTACTCTGCCGAGATATTGATTATTTTAGTGCTGGGAGGCACAGGCAGGCTGTACGGCGGCATGCTGGGGGCGCTGGTGTACATGCTGGTACACGATGCCTTTGCCCAGATGAATCCGCAGTACTGGATGTTCTGGCTAGGCGTATTCCTGATTGCCGCTGTGCTGCTGGGCCGTGGCGGTTTGATGGGCATGCTATCGCGCTGGGCTGGGCCGGTACGCCAAGGCCAAGCCAAGCCGTCTGAGGCACAGCAGAAAGGGCCGCAGCCATGAGCATGAATCAGCAAAGTCAGCCAGCTGCCTTGCAGACCCAGGGCTTGAGCCTGAACTTCGGCGGCTTTCGGGCGGTGGACGATGTGGCCCTGTGCCTGGAGCCCGGCGCACGCCAAGCCCTGATTGGCCCCAATGGGGCGGGCAAGACCAGCCTGATTAACCTGCTGACCGGGGTGTACCGCCCCAGCAGCGGCAGCATCTCGTTGGCGGGGCAAGACATTACTGCCCTGCCCAGCGATGCCCGGGCACGCCTGGGGCTGGTGCGCACCTTTCAAATCAATACCTTGTTTCCTAGCCTGACCCCCTTGTCTTCGGTGGCGCTGGCCATTTGCGAGCGCGATGGGCTGGCTGCCTCTTGGTGGCGGCCCCTGGCGGCCTATACCCATGTGCTGGACGAAGCCCATGCCCTGCTCAAACGCCTGCGCCTGGATAGCGTGGCCGAGCTGCCCGTGGCTGAGCTGGCCTATGGCAAGCAGCGCCTGCTGGAAATCGCCCTGGCCCTGGCCGCCAAACCGCGCATTCTGCTGCTGGACGAGCCAGCCGCCGGTGTGCCCAAGGATGAAAGCGGGGAGCTGTTTTCCGTCATGGAAGAGTTGCCCGCAGACATCAGCATCCTCTTCATCGAGCACGATATGCAATTGGTATTTCGCTTTGCGCGGCGTATTTCCGTCTTGGTCAGTGGCCGCATTTTGGTAGAGGGTAGCGCCAGCGAGATTGCAGCCGACCCTCTGGTGCAGGAGGTGTACCTGGGCCACGGTGCAACAGGAGCCGCCCATGTCTGAACTGTTGGCGTTTGAACAAGTCAGTGCTGGCTATGGCCGTGCGGTGGTGCTGGAGCGCCTGTCCTTCAGCCTGGAGCAGGGCCAAAGCCTGGCCGTGCTGGGGCGCAATGGTGTGGGCAAGACGACCCTGCTGGAAACCCTGATGGGCAATACCCAGCTGATGGGCGGCAAGCTGCGCTGGTTGGGGCAGGACTTGGCCCGCCTTTCACCCCACCAGCGCGCCCGTGCTGGTCTGGGCTGGGTGCCGCAGGAGCGTGAAGTCTTCCCCTCTTTAACGGTAGAAGAAAACCTGACCGTGGTAGCCCGCTCTGGCCCCTGGAATCTGGCGCGGGTGTATGACTTTTTTCCCCGGCTGCAAGAGCGCCGCCTGAACTACGGCAACCAACTCTCGGGCGGGGAGCAGCAAATGCTGGCCATTGGCCGCGCCCTGATGACCAACCCGCGCTTATTGCTGCTTGATGAGCCTATGGAGGGGCTGGCCCCGCTGATTGTGGCGGAGCTGGCGCAGTCCATCCGCCGCCTGTGCCAGGCAGATGGCCTGTCCTCCATCGTGGTGGAGCAGCACCCCGTGCTCGCCTTGCAAATGACCCATCAGGCCATTGTGCTGGAGCGCGGTACCGTGGTGCATACCGGCCCCAGTGCAGAGCTAGAGGCCAATGCCCAACTACTAGAGTCTTTGCTGGGCGTTGGCAAAAACCAGTAAAAACAAAGGAAGAGAGATGAAGCCAATTGCTGTTTTTCAACACACCGAGGTCGGAGCACCCGGCACGGTGTTGCCTATTTTGGCCAGCCTGGGGCGCACGGTGGAGCTGATTCCCATTGTGGCTGGTGCTGCTGTGCCCACCGATGCCCGGCGCTTTGCGGGCTTGGTCTTTATGGGCGGCTATATGAGTGTGCATGACGACTACCCCTGGATAGCCCAAGAGCTGGCCCTGATTCGGCAGGCAGACCAGCTAGGCATACCGCTGGCGGGGCATTGCCTGGGTAGCCAGCTGATTGCCCTGGCTCTAGGCGGCACAGTCGTCAAGCACAGCCGCCCCGAAATTGGCTGGCAGCCCTTGCAGACCGAGGGCCATCCCATTGCCCAGGAATGGTGGGGCGAGTTTGCCGGCCAAGAGGTGGAAACCTTTCAATGGCATGGCGACACCTTCACCCCGGCAGCGGATGCAGAGGCCGTGCAGCTGGCCTCTAGCATCCATTGCAGCAACCAGGCCTATGTGTTGCGTGAGCGGCATCTGCTGGTGCAGTCCCACCTGGAAATGACACCTGAGCTAGTGCAGCGCTCTGAGCAACAGAACGGCCACCAGCTACAGCGGCAATATGCCTTGGGCAACCCTGCTGTGTGCCCGCCAGAAACGCTGCTGCAAGACCTGGATGAGCGCACCGCCCAGATGCAGCGCATCCTGTCGCGCCTGTATAGCCGTTGGGTGCAGGGTTGTGTAGATGATGAGTCGCATTTTGAAAGTCCCGCCGCATGAGCACCACCACTACCCTCCAAGCCCTTGTGAGCGCCATGCGCTGGGAGGCCGATGGCATCTTGAGCGTTGAGCTGCGCCCAGCCACG
>CAZMMM010000063.1:4311-8252 GCA_964567385.1 uncultured Comamonas sp. | reverse complement strand
CCTGATTTCAAAGGGATTAAGACGCGGCTGCCATCTACGTCAAAGCCCTCTTGTCGGTTTCAAGCTTGCCCTGATTTCAAAGGGATTAAGACTTCTGAAAATACATGAGTTCAAGCAGCGCTTGGTTTCAAGCTTGTCCTGATGGATTAAAAAAACCGCCCCCTTCGACTACGCTGAGGGGGCGGTTTTTTAAGATATAGCCAGCTTGGTGAATATCAGCCAATTGATACTAATTTGCGCTTTGATAATGGCTGGGGAATAGGCTGCGCCAGCAGCCGTGTATCTACTGTATTCAATGTTTTGCCTTATTGCTTACCGGTGCGCTTGTTCGGCTTCCCAGCCTTTAACGGCTAGGGCGATGTAGCGTGGCACGGGGTGCGTGCCGCTGCCGTAGGCGCTCATGGTGCGGGCGGTCATGCCCAGCGCCTCGGCAGCTTTGGCCAATGAAAGGCCATGCCGTGCCCGCCATTGCGCAAAGATGCGCGTGTTTTCATCGGGGGCGTTTTGCGCTTGGGCATCCAGCCACAGGGTGTCTGCGCCAATTTGAATATCCAGCTCAGGCCACTCGGCTGTCCAGCCCTCATCTTCGGCAATGCAGACTTTGGCAAATGCTTGGGCGTTGCGCAGCGGCTCCAGCGCCGGGCTTTGCGCAAAGAAGGGGGTGAAATCTACCGTCGCCTCAGTGCCGTTGATAAAGGTCATGTGCAGCCGGTGGCCGGGCAAAGCTCTGAGCGCGGCAAAGCGGGGGCGTTTCATGGATGCCATTTTTTCCACTCCTCAAGCAGGGCTTGTTGGTTACGTTGAACCCATGCCAGCACTTCCTCTAGTAAGGCACGTTCGCAGGTGCCGGTGTGGGTCAGAGTTTCTAGGTTGATCAGTACGTCCAAGCCCCCGCCCATCAGGTGTACATGCGGCGGGAGGTGGTCACGCTCGCGCAGCTCCAGGCGGTATTTGTTGTTGCGAAAGCGTTGTTTGGTGGACATGGCGGGATTGTATGGAAATTATTTCTATAGGGCGAATCAATTCATCTCACCAGTCCAGGGGATGGTGGTGTTTGCTGACTGAGCTAATCCTTGCCGGACAAGGGTCTCTAGGTAGGCATCAAAAATTACGGTAGTTGGGGAATGCCTCATTCGCCTCATTCGTACCCCATGCCTAGCTCTTGTGCTTGGCGGGCGAGTTCGGCCATGGCCTCTTCGCTTTCGCGCTTGCGTGTATTCTGAGGGTGGGAGACGTTGAGTATGTCTGCTGCCTCTTGCTTATTTCCCCCCTGCGCCATCCGCCGACGCGTCCCCGCATCCACCAAGCTGCGCATCAGCGCAAACAAGGGCGCGGTGCTGGTGTGTTGCTGGCCGTAGGAGAGGTTAAACGCATAGTCAAAATCCGCCGGGTTGCGCCCCTGGTTGTGCTGGAGGCTCGTGCTTAGGTGCTGAAAGAAAGGGCGGCAAAAACTTTTATACTGCCAAATGAGAATAATACGCAACAACCCACTCCCGCCCTTTGGCCCTGTACCCCCTTCTGTTTGGAAAGCGCCCATGCCCCCCTTTGCTGCTTGCTGCCTTTGCCCTGTGCTGCTGTGCGATTTGCACCATTTGCTTGAGGGCGCTTGCTGATGCGCCGCCGCAGCGTATGGCTGGGTGTGGCCGTGGGCGCAGCTGCTGCTCTGGCGCTGGTGGCGGGCATGGGGCAGCGCGGCGCGGTGTTGCCTGCTTATGTGGTGGTGGCGCAGCCCCTGGTGCAAACCGTGGTGGCGACGGGGCGGGTGGCTGCGCTATCGCGGGCGCAGGTGGGCAGTGCGATAACGGGCATTGTGCAAGAGCGGCGCGTGCAAGAAGGCGATAGCGTGCGCCCCGGTGATGTGCTGGCGCTGCTGCAATCGGACGTGCAACAGGCCGAGCTACGCCAAGCCCGCGCCGCCCTGGCGCAGTTGCAACAATCCACCCGCCCCCAGGCGCTCAAGGCTTGGCAGCAGGCAAAAACCCAATGGCAGCAAGCCCAGCGCGAGCACCAGCGGCGCAGCGCCTTGTTCGCCCAGCAGGCCATTGCCCATGAAGAGTTAGAGCAAGCTGCCCAGGCCGAGCAGCAAGCCCACATTGCCATGGAGCAGGCCCAGCTACAGGCCGATAGCCTGCAAGCCGGTCAGTCGCAAGAGGCACTGGCGCAAGCCCGCGTGGCCAGCGCCCAGGCGGCGCTGGACAAAACCACCATCCGCGCTGAAATGGCCGCTACGGTACTGACCCGCAATGCCGAGCCGGGGGATGTCGTCCAGCCCGGCCAGGTGCTGTTTGAGCTGGCGCGTGATGAGGCGGCAGAAGTGCTAGTCGCCCTGGATGAAAAAAATCTGGCAGCCCTGGCCCTGGGGCAATCTGCCACCTGCATCGCCGATGCCTATCCGCGCCAGCCTTTTGCGGCGCAGGTCAGTTTTATCGCCCCGCGCATCGACCCCCAGCGCGGCACGGTGGATGTGCGCTTGAAGGTGGATGCGCCCGCGCCGGATTTTTTGCGCCAGGATATGACGGTATCCGTCAACATCCAGACCGGGCAGCAAGCGCAGGCCATCGTCATCCCCAATGACGCAGTGGCCGGGCTGGAGCAAGACCAGCCCCAGGCATGGGTGGTCGTCGATGGCCACGCCCAGCGCCGCAGCCTGCAACTGGGGCTGCGCGGGCTGGCGCAAATCCAGGTGCTGCAAGGCGTGCAGCCCGGCGACTGGGTGCTGGCCAATGGGCAAGCCGCCCTCACCCCCGGCCAGCGCGTGCGCGTGCAGGCACAAGCCCTGCCCTGGGCGCAGTAGGGCCAGCGCACCATGTGGATGCAATGGCTGATTGCCACCCGTTTTCTGCGCGAAGGCAAAACGCAGAGCCTATTGATTCTGGTGGGCATTGCCGTGGGCGTGGCGGTGCTGGTGTTTTTGACGGCCTTGGTCAATGGGCTGCAAGCCAACATCATTGAGCGCACCTTGGGCACGCAAGCGCATATCAAGATAGAGCCGCCGCAAGAGCGCAATCTGATTGCCCCGCCGCCCGTTGGCAGCGTGCAATTGCTGCTGGAAAGCCAACGCGCCCAGCGGCTGCGCTCCATCAACAACTGGCAGCAGGTGCGTGATTTGCTAGAGGCCATGCCCGCGCTGGCCGCCGTCTCGCCGCTAATGGCTGGCCCTGCCTTTGCCCGCCGGGGGGAGGCGACCGTCTCCGTCTCGCTACTGGGCATTGACCCACCGCGCTACCAGCGCATGGTGGATGTGCAAAGCGCCATCGTGCAGGGGCAGTTTCGGCTGCACGCGCAAGATGCGCTGATTGGCCAACAACTGGCCGCCGACCTGGGGCTGCGCGTGGGCGACAAGCTGCGCCTGGATGCCGGTCAGGGCAGCGAGCGGGTGATGAATGTGGTGGGCATTTTTCAGCTAGGCGTGCGCGAGCTCGATGCCCGCTACGTCTATCTGAATATGCAGCAGGCGCAATCGCTTTTGCAATTGCCGGGCGCGGCCAGCAGCCTGGACATCAAGCTGCACGACTTGTTTGCAGCGCAAGCCGTAGCTGCCCAGTTGCAGCGCCTGACGGGCCTGAAAGCACAAAGCTGGATGGAGACCAACACCCAGCTACTCAACGCCCTGCAATCACAGCGCCTATCGACCCGCATGGTGGGCGCGTTTGTGGCCTTGAGCGTGTCGCTAGGCATTGCCAGCGTGCTGGCCGTTAGCGTGGTGCAGCGCACGCGGGAAATTGGCATTCTGCGGGCGATGGGGGCCAGCAGGCGGCAAATTCGGCAGGTGTTTTTGCTGCAAGGCGCGACGCTGGGCTTGCTGGGGGCGCTGCTGGGGTGCTTGAGCAGCTACGGGCTGCTGGCTATCTTCAACGCCTTCGCGGCCAATTTATTTTCTATTCCCGTGGATTGGGTGCTGCCCTTGCAAGCCACGTTGCTAGCCACCTTGACGGGGGTGC
>CAZMMM010000063.1:0-4301 GCA_964567385.1 uncultured Comamonas sp. | reverse complement strand
CGTCGTGCAGCGGCGCTCAACCCGGTGGAGGCCATTCGCTATGTCTGAAGCAGAACCACCGCAGGAAGTGCTGCGCCTGGACGGCCTGTGCAAGCACTACAACCAAGGCAAGCCCACCGAGGTGCAAGTGCTGCATAACTTGCATCTGAGGCTGCAACGCCAGGATTTTGTGGCGCTGGTGGGTAGCTCTGGCTCGGGCAAAAGCACGCTGCTCAATTTAATCGGCCTGCTGGACACGCCCACTGCCGGGGCGCTGTACCTGCTCGGCCAGCCCACCCACCAGATGGACGATGCCCAGCGCACCGCCTTGCGCGGGCGCAGCATTGGCTTTGTGTTCCAGTTCCACCACCTGATAAGCGCCTTTACCGCGCTGGAGAACGTGCTGATGCCGCTCATGCTCGCTGGTGGCAAGCCAACGCAGGCGCAAACCGCATTGGCCCAGCACCTGCTAGCGCAAGTGGGGCTAGAGCGCTTTGCCCAGCACCGGCCCGACCAGCTATCCGGCGGCCAACAACAGCGCGTAGCCGTAGCCCGCGCCCTGGTAACGCAACCGGCCTTGGTGCTGGCCGATGAACCCACTGGCAATCTGGACAGCCAATCCGCCGCCGAAGTGTTTGCCCTGCTGCGCCGCTTTCAGCAAGAACTAGGCTGCGCCGTGCTGATGGTGACGCACGATGAACGCATCGCCCAACAATGCCAGCGCACGATTCATTTGGCCGATGGGCGGGTAGTGGAGAGCGACAGCAAAGCAGGGTATGGCCTACTGCATTACTGCTCTTGAGGTATAGGGTTGTTGCCTACTTTGTCCCACGCAGCCTGTGCTTGGGCGGGGTCTGCTGCTGCGGCGCGGCGCTCGAAGAAGGCAGCAGTTTCCAGGGCGCTGACTTTTTCTGCAATAGCGGTAACGAAAAACTGGTTCATGGTGGTGCTGTCTTCCGCAGCCAGGCGGCGTGCAGCTTCTTTCAGCGATTCGGGTAGGCGCAGTGCGTAGTGGCTCATGGCATGGCTCCTTTTTTCAGGATTTGTTTAGATGAAAGCGCTCCAGTGCTTCTGGTGGTGTCAGTACAAGCAAGCCGAAGCGGTTGGCAGGCAAAAAGTCGCGCTGGTTATAGGTCACCAAAGCATCAACGGCGGCGTTGACGGCGGCTTCTAGCACCATTTCATCAGCCGGGTCACGTAGCTGAGGCCGCCAGCGGTAATGCAGGTTGACAGGCTCCAGCAGGCTTGCCAGTTCAGCCAGTACGGCATCCACATCCTGGATTGACCAGCCGGATACCTTCTGCTGTTCGGGCCGCTTGAGTACGGCCTCGTATTCGAGAAAAAGTGGAGGGCTGCAACACATGCTGGCCTGCCCATGCCGGACGGCCTGCACCAGTGCAAAAGCGCGACCATGACGGTTGCGTGATGCGGCTACGAGAATGTTTGTATCCAAGATGAGGCGAGGGCAGGCTTGCATATCACCCATGATATATGAATCATGCTTGAGCGAGTAATAAACGGCGCCGTAGGGCAGGGGCGGGGCTGTTTGGGGTGGGAGTGCAAGCAGCTTACTCGGGCACGTAAATTACAGCGCTGTCAGAACGTGTGGACGTTCTCAGGTGCTGCGCCCTTGCAAGCGGGCGACTGCCCAGAGGTAGTTCATCTCGGCACAAAACGGTTGGGCGCAGATGGCGCGTCCCATGTACTGGCAGCCCAGTACGGTGCAGATACCGCCTTCCTCCCCTGCATAGGTGGACTGGCGTGGTTGCTGCCCGCCAGCTTGTTGCTGGGCCATGAGCAGCCAGGGGTCGGTGGGGCGGGTTTGCAGCAGGGCTTGCCATTCCTGCGTCAGCATTTGCGCGGGGCTGAAGGCGGCAGCGGCTTGCACGGATTGCTGGGCCGCCTGGGTGGGCAGGGGCTGCATTTCCAATTGCAAGATGGCGCTGGTGCGCAGTGCTTGCAGCTGTGCCTGGGCGGCTTGTGTACTCCCCGGCAGCGCTTGGGGTTGGAGGACGATGCCAAAGGCAGTGCTGGAGAGCTGCTGCATCGTGCCTGCAAAGTTGAGTTGCAGGCCGCTCAGGTTCATGGCTGCTGCGGGAGTGGCCAAGCCTGGCGTACTGGGTGCTGTGCCGGGGGTGGGCGCATCAGCACTGGCTAGGCTGCTACGCGGCAAGGCTGCAGATAGCGCAGCTTGCGCCTGCGCCCAGGCTTGAGGAACACGCAGCGTCATGCTAAAGCTGCGTGTGCCGTCCTGGGCTTGAATCTGGCCTTGCAATACCAGCCAAGTTTGCAGGGCAGGAATTTGTAGGCGTACCGCAGGGGCACTGTTGCTGGCTGCTTGCGGGCTTGCGGTATCAACAAGTGCCTGGGCATTGCCGCCAAGAGCGGCGGCTGGCTGCCGTGCAGATTCTGTGATGCCTGTATTGGGCAAGCCCAGTAATGCAGCAGCACTTGCTGCCTGGGGCAGAGGGCTGTTAGTGCCTGCCCCCGCTGCCTGCCCCGCCTGTTGCAATACCGCTTGCAACAGGCTTTGCGGCCAGGCTTGCACAGTTACCAACTGCTGCGGCAGCGCTTGGGCGGCGGTGCTGCCTTGCACCAGGCTGCTCAACAGGTTTTGCAGTGCAGCGCCTACGCCGGTAGTGGGCCAGCTGCTGGGCAGCTCCACGCTGGCAGTAGGCAGGTGTTGCACCAGGCTGCTGACTAGCTGGCTGAATGCCTCAGCCCGAATACCTTGCTGCGCCTGGGGTGAGAGGTTGACGGCACTGGCCAGCGCCGCCTGTGCGGCTGCCACCACTTGCCCGACTTGTGCCACCCTGCTCAGGCCCGAAGCTGGCCCCACGCCCGTGACCCCTGCCGTGCTGGAAGCTCCCGATACAGGCGGCAGGCTGGAGGAAGGGGGCAGGGCGGCGGCATCCGTCATGTGCTGGCTTAGAACAGCACGCGGCAGCGCACGGTTCCGGCAATTTGCGAGAGCTTTTCCACAGCCAGGGCGCTAGAACCTGGCTCCATATCAATCACCACATAGCCCAGTTTTTCATGGGTGCGCAGGTATTGACCGGCTACGTTGATGCCGTTTTCTGCAAACACATTGTTGATGGCAGACAGCACGCCCGGCACATTGTGGTGGACGTGCAGGATGCGGTTTTGCCCAGGGTGCTCGGGCAGCGCTACTTCGGGGAAGTTGACGGCAGAGATGGTGGTGCCGTTGTCGCTGTAGCGCACCAGCTTTTCTGCCACCTCAATGCCAATGTTGGCCTGCGCCTCCATGGTGGAGCCGCCGACGTGGGGAGTCAAAATTACGTTATCCATGCCGCGCAGGGGGGAGATAAATTCGTCCTTGTTGCTCTTAGGCTCGGTGGGGAAGACATCCACCGCCGCACCCAGCAAACGGCCGCTTTGCAGGGCTTTGACTAGCTCATCAATCACCACCACCGTGCCACGGGCAGCGTTCAGGAAGATGCTGCCGGGTTTCATGGCGGCAAATTCTTTTTCGCCCATCATCCACTGGGTGGAGGCCAGCTCAGGCACATGCAAGGTGACGATATCGCTGCGCGAGAGCAGGTCTTGCAGCGACGCGGCCTGGTGGGCATTGCCCAGGGGCAGCTTGGCGACTACGTCGTGAAAAATCACGTGCATCCCCAAGCCCTCGGCCAGCACGGAGAGCTGCGAGCCAATCGAGCCATAGCCCACAATGCCCAGGGTTTTGCCGCGAATTTCGAAGGCGTTATCGGCACTTTTGAGCCAGCCGCCCCGGTGCGCTGCCGCATTTTTGGCGGGAATGCCGCGCAGCAACAAAATCGCCTCGGCCAGCACTAGCTCGGCGACCGAGCGGGTGTTGGAATAGGGGGCGTTGAACACCACCACGCCTTTTTCCTGGGCGGCGGCCAAATCGACCTGGTTGGTACCAATGCAAAAGCAGCCCACGGCCACCAGCTTTTGCGCAGCATCAAATACTTCGCGGGTGAGCTGGGTGCGCGAACGGATGCCGACAAAATGCACATCGGCAATTTTGCGCTTGAGCTCTTCGCCCTCTAGCGCCTGGGGCAGCAGCTCAATATTGGTGTAGCCCGCTGCTTTGAGGGTTTGCACCGCCGAGGCGTGCACGCCTTCGAGCAGTAGAAATTTAATTTTCGATTTATCCAAGGATGTTTTAGCCATAACCGGGTCTTTCTTTTAAACAACACCAATAATTTCAGCCCGCTGCTGCCTAACGTCGCAGCTGACCGTCAAGGCTATTAGAACCGTTTCCGCAAACCGCTACTGCCAGCATGCCCATAGCGATAGGGATGGGCGGCCCTCAAAAGCCGCTACAATGCGCGGTT
>CAZMMM010000062.1:0-8295 GCA_964567385.1 uncultured Comamonas sp. | reverse complement strand
GCCAACTCGCTGCTGGCACGCCAGCCCGAGCCGCATATGGTGGCCACCTCCGCAGCGCGGGCGGGCATTTTGAATTTGGTGCGCTCTCTAGCCACTGAGTTTGCCCCCCAAGGGGTGCGCGTCAACGGCATCTTGCTGGGCTTGGTGGAGTCCGGCCAATGGCGCCGCCGCTTTGAAGCACGCGAAGACAAAACACAAGACTGGACGGCCTGGAGCCATGAGCTTGCCGTCAGCAAACATATTCCCCTGGGTCGCCTGGGTCTGCCGGTAGAGGCAGCACGCGCCCTGACTTTTCTTGTATCCCCCTTCGCTTCTTACACAAGCGGTAGCCATATTGATATTTCTGGAGGCCACTCTCGCCATGCCTAACCCCTCTTCTTCTCCCTCTCAAAAAGTCACCGTAGGCGCTGTTGTTGCGGCCTTTTTGGAGCAGTGCAATGTAAAAACTGCCTTTGGCGTGATTTCCATTCACAACATGCCCATTCTTGATGCCTTTGCCCAGCGTGGCAAAGTGCACTTCGTGATGGCGCGTGGTGAGGCCGGTGCTGGCAATATGGCCGATGCCTATGCCCGCTCCACCTCCAGCCTGGGCGTGTGCATTACCAGCACCGGCCCGGCAGCGGGCAATATCGCGGGCAGCTTGGTAGAGGCGCTGACTGCTGGCACCCCCCTGCTGCATATCACTGGCCAGATTGAGACCCAGTACCTCGACCAGAACCTGTCTTACATCCACGAAGCGCCTGACCAGCTCACCATGCTCAAAGCTGTCTCTAAAGAGGCTTTGCGTGTGCGCAGCGCGGAAACCGCCCTATCCACCCTGAAAAAAGCGGTGCAACTGGCGATGACTGCGCCCACTGGCCCCGTCAGCGTGGAAATTCCCATTGACATCCAGCAGCAAGTGATTGATATGCCTGCTGACCTGCGCCCTCTGCCCGTAGCAGTGCTGGCCCCCAGCGCAGAGGCGCTGGATGCCCTGGCCGAGCAAATGGCCCAGGCCAAGCGCCCCATGCTGTGGCTGGGCGGCGGCGCACGCCATGCAGGTGCACAGGTAGAGCGCCTCAAGGCGCTGGGTTTTGGCATTGTCAGCACCGGCCAAGGGCGCGGCATTGTGCCCGAGGACGACCCCGCCTCCCTGGGTGCGTACAACATCCAAAAACCGGTAGAAGCCTTCTACCAAACCTGCGATGCCATGTTGGCTGTGGGTACGCGCCTGCGCAGTAATGAGACGCTGAAGTACGAGCTCAAGCTGCCCCGCCCCCTCTACCGTGTGGACGTGGATGCCGCCCAGCAAGGCCGCTGCTACGCTGATGATGGCTTTGTTTGTGGTGATGCTGCCCTGGTGCTGGCTGGCCTGGCCGACCGCTTGGAAGCGCGTGGCTATAAAGCCGACCCTGGCTTGCTGACCGACCTGCGCCGCGCCCATGACGAGGCCGTGGCCACCATGCACGATGGCCTGGGCCCCTACAGCACCTTGGTGCAGCAACTGCAAAAAGTGGTAGGTCGCAACTTCAACTGGGTGCGTGACGTGACCGTCTCCAACAGCACCTGGGGTAATCGTGAGCTGCGCTTCTTCGCCCCTGATGCGGGTGTTCACGCCACCGGTGGCGGCATTGGTATGGGTATGCCCATGGCCATTGGCGCGGCCATTGGTGCAGCGCAAACCGGCTCAGGCCGCAAGACCTTGGGGCTGGCTGGCGATGGCGGCTTCATCCTCAATCTGGGCGAGCTGGCCACCTTGGTACAAGAGCAGTGCGACACCCTGATTGTGCTGATGAACGACCAGCGCTATGGCGTGATTCAGAACATCCAAGACGCTTCCTACGGTGGCCGCCGCAACTATGTTGAGCTGCACACGCCCGATTACGCGCAACTGTGCGCCTCTATCCAACTGCCCCATGCCCGCGTGCAGAACTTGGATGAGCTGCCCGCCGTGCTGGGCGCTGCCTGGGCGAAAAAAGGCCCCTTCTTGCTGGAAATTGATATGCGCACCATCGGCAGCTTCAAGACCACGTTTGCCGGCCCGCCCGTCAACAAGCTGGACCAAATTCCAGCCACCCCAGCCAACTAAGGAGGGCGTGATTGATGTCTGCCATCCAACAATCCTGTGTACAGCGTGTAGCCCTGGTAGGTGCGGGCGCTATTGGAACTGCCCTGCTAGAGCTCACCCGCGAAGACGCAGGTCTGCAAGTGGTTGCCTTGGTGGTTCCTGTTGAAGCCCAGGCGGCTGCCCAAGCGCTGGCCCAGCGCCTGGCTCCGCAAGCCCAAGTCGTGCAAGCCATACCTGCTGAAGGTATCGATTTGGTGGTGGAGGCCGCAGGCCACTCGGCCATTGAGCAGCATGTACTACCCGCCTTGGCGCGTGGCATACCTGCGGTGGTGGCCTCGGTAGGCGCAACCTCTGCCCCCGGCCTGCTAGAGCAATTGGAAGCGGCTGCCCGCCAAGGCCAAACCCAGGTGCAGCTCATTGCCGGAGCGATTGGCGCGATTGATGCCCTGGCCGCCGCCCGCATTGGTGGCCTGGACAGCGTGCGCTACACCGGGCGCAAACCCCCAGGAGCCTGGAAAGGCACACCCGCCGAACAAGGCCGCGACCTGGACGCGCTGACCACGGAAACCGTGATTTTTGAAGGCAGCGCCCGCGAGGCCGCCGCCCAATACCCCAAAAACGCCAACGTGGCGGCCACTGTGTCGCTGGCCGGGCTGGGGCTGGACAACACCCAGGTGCGCCTGGTGGCTGATCCGGCGGTGAATGAAAACGTCCACCAAGTGGATGCAGAAGGCGCTTTTGGCAGCTTCTCGCTGACCATGCGCAACAAGGCGCTGGCGGCCAATCCCAAGACCTCGGCCCTGACGGTGTACAGCGCCGTGCGTGCCTTGCGCAGCCACACCCGTCCCCTGGTCATTTAAGAAGGTCAAGAAGGTAGTAAGCACTATGTCAAATCTGGAACTGCTCCCCATAAACATCGCTGGAGAATGGCGCTTAGGCCGTGGAGAGGAATACCACAGCCTCTACCCCGCCACCGGCCAGCCTATTGCCCGCCTGCGCGCCCCCAGCCTGGAGGATGTGGACGAGGCCATTACCAAAGCCGACCACGCCTTTCGCACCAGCGGTTGGGCGCAAATGCTGCCCCACCTGCGGGCTGCCGTGCTGCACCGCGTGGCCGCCATCATCCGCGAACGCGCTGAAGAACTGGCGCAGCAGCAGCGCCTGGACAACGGCAAACCCATTACCGAAACCCGTGGCCTGGTAGCCAGCGCGGCGGGCACCTTCCAATACTTTGCCGCTGCACTAGAGACGCTGGAAGACGTGATCACCCCCTCGCGTGGCTCCTATGTGACCATGAGCGTGCATGAGCCTATGGGGGTAGTGGCTGCCATCACCCCCTGGAACTCACCCATCGCCAGCGAAGCGCAGAAGATGGCTCCCGCCCTGGCCGCTGGTAATGCGGTAGTGGTGAAGCCCGCCGAGCTGACCCCGCTGATGGCGCTGGAGCTGGCCAAAATCTGCGAAGAGGCCGGTGTGCCCAAAGGCATGATTAGTGTGCTGCCCGGCAAAGGCTCGGTGATTGGTGATGCCATTACCAAGCACCCGCTGGTCAAGCGTGTCTCCTTTACCGGCGGTACCACCACCGGCAAGCACATTGGCCGCATTGCCGCTGACAAGATGATGCCCGTATCGCTAGAGCTGGGCGGCAAATCCGCCACCATGGTGCTCGAAGATGCCGACCTAGACCACGCCATCAACGGCGTGCTGTATGGCATTTTCAGCAGCTCAGGGCAGTCTTGCATTGCCGGTTCGCGCCTGTTTGTGGCACGCAGCATTTATGACGAATTTGTCAGCCGCCTGGCCGAACGTGCTGCCTGCCTGCGTGTGGGTGACCCTGCCAGCGAAAACACGCAAATGGGCCCCTTGGTATCTGCCAAGCAGCGCGAAACCGTGGAGCGCTATGTGGAGCTGGGCGTATCCGAAGGCGGCACGCTGCGCACCGGTGGCATCCGCCCACAGGTGGCTGGGCAGGAGGGTGGCTACTTCTACACCCCCACCATTTTGGAAGGCTTGCACAACCAGACCCGCACCGCGCAAGAAGAAATTTTTGGCCCCGTGCTGGTAGCCATGCCTTTTGACAGCGAAGAAGAACTGATTGCCCAGGCCAACGACAGCGTCTATGCCCTGGCCGCCGGGGTGTGGAGCCGCGACTTCAAGAACGCCTGGCGCGTAGGCCGCGCTGTACGTGCGGGCACCGTCTGGGTCAACACCTACAAGCAACTATCGGTAGCCACCCCCTTTGGCGGCTGGAACGACTCCGGCCTGGGTCGCGAAAAAGGCCGTGAAGGCATCTTGCAGTACATGGAGCAGAAAAGCATGTACTGGGGCACCAACGAGCAGCCCCTGGCCTGGGCGGACTAAACCCACCCTGCAAACACCCCACACCCCCAACAACATAAGGAGCACACCACCATGGCAGTTACAGGTATTGACCAAATCACCTATTGCAGTGATGACCTGCCCACCATGCGCCAGTTCTTTCAGGACTGGGGCTTACAACTGAGCCAGGAAAGCGCGGACGAGCTGGTGTTTGAATCGCTCAACGGCTGCCGCGTCATCGTGGCCGCCATGGATAAGCCTGGCCTGCCACCCGCTATTGAAGACGGCCCCACCCTGCGCGAAGTGGTCTGGGCGGTAGAGAGCGAGGCCGACCTGGACCGCTACGCCGCCGCCATTGCCAACGACCCTGGCTTTATGGACGAGCAGGTCGATGGTGCCCGCCGCATTGGTTGCACCGACCCCAACGGCATGGCCGTGCGCCTGCAAGTCACACGCAAGCGCCCCGTGCAGGTCGATTGCGCCGTAATGAATACCTGGAACGAGCAGCCCCGCATCAACGCCCCCAGCCCCGTGTATGAGCGTGCCACCCCCATCGAAGTCGGGCATGTGGTGTTCTTTGTGGCCGATGTCAATACCTGTGAAGCCTTCTACACAGATCGCTTTGGCTTTGTTTGCTCTGACCGCTACCCCGACCGTGGCGCCTTTATGCGCTGCGCTGACGATGGCGGCCACCATGACATGTTCCTGCTGCAACTGCCCACAGGCAAGCGTGGCATCAACCACGTGGCCTTTACCGTGCGTGATATCCACGAGGTGTTTGGCGGTGGTCTGCACTTCTCGCGCTGTGGCTGGCAAACCCAGTTGGGCCCAGGCCGCCACCCCGTGTCTTCGGCCTACTTCTGGTACTTCCAGAACCCGGCAGGCGGCTTGGTGGAGTACTACGCCGATGAAGACCAACTCACCGCTGACTGGAAAGAACGTGCGTTTGAACCTGGCCCGACGGTATTTGCTGAGTGGGCCGTCGATGGCGGTCTGGACGGCCATACCCGTCGCCAAAAAGGCGTGGATGCCGGTGGCAAATTCTTAACTGAGCGCAAAGGCTAATTTTTTTGATGTTTTGCGCCTTGATAACAATTTGGAGATAAACCCATGCAAGCTTTGACAATCGGCATTGTCGGTGCCGGCATCGGCGGTCTGACCGCAGCCAACGCCCTGCTCAAGCTCGGCCATGACGTACAGGTGTACGAGCAGGCTAAAGAGTTCTTCCGCATTGGTGCGGACATCAACCTCACCCCCAATGCCGTGCGAGCACTTGATGGTGTAGGTGAGCAGATTGCTGCTGATGTACGCGCTTCTGCCGCCCGCCCAGCGCACCGCATCAGCCGCATGTGGGACACCAACGCCGAAACCTCGCGCCTGCCCATGAGTGACGAGGCCGAGCGCCAATACGGCGCACCGCAACTGACCATTCACCGTGCTGACCTGCTGACCGCCTTGGCCAATGCCTTCCCCGCCGAGCGCGTGCATTTTGCCAAGCGTGCTGAAAGCATTGAAGAGCTGGGCGATGGTGTGCAAGTGAAGTTCACCGACGGCAGTCAGGCGCAATGCGATGTGCTGATTGGCGCAGACGGCATCCACTCTGTGGTGCGTAACGCCTTGTTCCCCGGCGAAAAGCCCCGCTTTACCGGCGTGGTGTCGTTTCGCACCGTGTTCCCGACCGAGCGTGTCAAACACATTGCTGACATCGACTCCTTCATCAAATGGTGGGGGCCCACGGCTGAGAGCCAGATTGTGACCTTCCCCCTCAATCAGGGGCAGGACACCTTTGTGTTTGCCACCGCCGCGCAAGATTCTTGGCAGGACGAGTCGTGGACGATGGCGGGCGATATCAAGGAGCTGCGCCAGCTCTATGCCGACTTCCCCGCTGATGCCCGCGCTCTGCTGGATGCGGCGGATGAAGTCTTCAAAACCGCCCACTACGAGCGCGACCCGCTGCCCCACTGGTCTAAAGGCAAGATGACTTTGCTGGGTGATGCCTGCCACCCCATGATGCCCTTTATGGCACAGGGCGCTGGCATGGCCATTGAAGACAGCGTGGTGCTTTCGCGCTGCGTGGCCAAGGTGCAAAGCCCCGCTGATGTGGCCGCTGCCCTGGTCAGCTACGAGAACACCCGCAAGGAACGCGCCAGCCGCATCCAGGTTGGCTCACGTGGCAACCAGTGGTTGCGCGAAGGCGGCAATGCCGACTGGGTCTATGGCTACGACTCCTGGCAAGTGACACTGGCCTGATTCGATGGCCAGCACCTGTCAGGCCCATGGTTTGGCAGGCTTTTCTAGGGCTACGGTGCGTAGCCGTTTTTAACCTCATACCTACATTGAAGGAGCAGTCATATGTCTGAACGCGTCATCCAGATGATGAAGATCATTGACGACACCCATCCTGAGCCCAGCCATGAGCCTGACCGCTATTTGCAGCCACGCCAGGCCCAAAGGCGCAACGCCACCCTGTATGAAGACCTGCTGGGTGATGCCATTGAGCGTGCTTTCGGCGCTGGTATTCACGAGCTGCCAGCTTTGGTCGCCAACTTGAACGACCAGAACATTGCTGCCCCTGATGGCGGCACCTGGACTGAGGCCAACTACCCTGTATTCATCGCCGAGCTGAGCGAGCAAAAGGCGCTGTAAGCCACAGCTGTGGCACAAGCAGCATTGCAATTCATACCGTACCGAGGAGTATCTAATGACGACTACCGTACAAGACCCCGTTGATCAGCGCCTGGAAGTGGGCCTGAAGAACCTGTGGTTCCCCCTCTGCCCTTCCAGCTTTGTGAAGGAAAAACCTGTCTCTTTGCAGCGCCTGGGCCTGCGCATGGCTGTTTGGCGTGACGGCAAAGGCAAAGTCCATGCCGTAGAAGACCGCTGCCCCCACCGTGGCGCGCCCCTGTCGCAAGGCCCTATCCTGGGCGACCGCCTGGGCTGCCCCTACCACGGTGCAGAAATTCGCTGCGACGGCGTAGTCACCAAAGTGCCCGGCAGCCCCGGCTGTACCTTGGAGGGCATGCGCGCTACCAAGGCGTTCCACACCCGTGAAGCGGCAGGCGTGGTGTTTGTCTACAACAGCGATGTGTGGGTGGATAACCCCCCAGAGTTCACCCTGCCCGACGAGCTGGCCAATGAGCAGGAGTTCTCTAACTTCCTGTGCTACACCGAGTGGAAGTGTGACTACCGCTATGCGCTGGACAACGTCATGGATCCCATGCACGGCACCTTCCTGCACAAGCAGTCGCACGCTATGTTCCAGGGCGAGACCCAAGCCAAGTTTGTCATTCGCCCCACCGACAATGGCTTTATCTTTGAAAAAGAAGGCCAGCGTGATGTGAACTTTGACTGGACGGAGTTTGCCGATACCGGCGTGCACTGGCTCAAGCTGGCCATTCCCTACCCCAAGACGGGCGGGCCTGGCGGCAACTTCATCATCATCGGCATGCTCACACCCATTGCCAAAGACCTGTGCGGCGTGTACTTCTGGCGTGTACGCAAGCTCGCTCCTGGCTGGCAGCGTGACACTTGGCGCTTCCTGTACCGCAACCGCCTGGAAGCCCGTCACTGGCATGTGCTGGAGCAAGACCGTGTAATGTTGGAGCAAATGCCCAATGATGCCAACCAGTTTGAAAACCTGTACCAGCACGACCTGGGCTTGGTGCGTCTGCGTCGCCATCTGGCCAACGCTGCCCAGGAGCAGCTGGATGAAGAGGCCGCAGCCAAGGCCTGATAGCTGCCAACCATCTGCCCCCTGCCTGGTTGTGTATCACCGGGCGAGGGGCAGCTTGGTAGTTGGCCGCGTATTTGCCCTTTACCCCTGAAGAAAGTCATACAGCATGAGCACCCCCCCCACCCTCCAAGCCCTTGTGACCGCCATGCGCTGGGAGGCCGATGGCATCTTGAGCGTTGAGCTGCGCCCAGCCACG
>CAZMMM010000061.1:0-8317 GCA_964567385.1 uncultured Comamonas sp. | reverse complement strand
CTCTAAACACAATGAAAAAAGCGGCAGTTTCTGCCGCTTTTTATCAATTGCCAATCAATTGGCAGAGCCAGGCTTATTCGATAAGCTCCATACATAAGCGGTCAAAACATTGACCTGCTCGGCAGTGAGCTTGCCGCCATTTTCCTTAGCTTGGGGGGGCATGATATTGGTTTTGCCGTTGTTGATCATATCAACCACCAGCGCTTCACCCCAGCCATGCAACCAAATATCATCAGTCAGGTTGGGGGCACCCAATGCTTGATTACCCTTGGCATCTGCGCCGTGACAGGCAGAGCACACCAAAAACTTGTCTTTACCCAAGGAGGCCTTGGCCGCATCATGGGGGCTGCCCGAGAGGCTAAGCACATAGTGCGCCAGGTTGCGCACATCATCAGGCGTACCAATGGCTTCAGCCTGAGGGGGCATGACACCCATACGGCCGTTGGTGATGGTGGCGTGAATCTGCTCAGGCGCACCGCCCCACAGCCAGTCGTTATCAGTCAGGTTGGGGAAGGATTTACCGCCACGTGCGTCAGAGCTGTGGCATTGCGCACAGTTGTTCTGAAACAGATTGGCACCAATGGCCATGGCGGCGCTGTCCTTGGACATTTCCTCAGCAGACATATTGTTGTAGCGGGCGTACAGGGGGGCCAACTCGGCCTCGGCACGCTCCACCTCCTTCTCATAGGCGCCTACCTGCGACCAGCCAAGCTGACCGGCGTAGGAGCCCATGCCGGGGTAGGCAATCAGATAGAAGGTGGCAAACACAACAGTAGAGACAAACAGCCACATCCACCAGCGGGGCATGGGGTTGTTCAGCTCGCGCAGGTCGCCATCCCAGACGTGACCGGTAGTGTTGTCTTCGGCAGACTCCACTTTTTTACGGGCAGTCAAGATCAGCAGCAGCAGACAGCCGAAGACGCCAGCGGCAGAAATCACACTGATGTAAATCGGCCAGAAACTATTTATGAAATCGCTCATGGGTTGTTCTCATTAAAGGGAGAGTCAATCTTGCTCAAATGGCAGGTTGGCTGCCTCATCAAAGCGGTCTTTGTTTTTGCGGGCGTAGGCCCACCAAGCAATACCGATGAAGCAAGCCATGGATGCCACAGTGGCAACAATTCGCATGGTGGTGATATCCATAGCATCCTCCAGATTAACGCAGGGCAGTGCCCAGGCCTTGCAGATAAGCAATCAGGGCTTCCATCTCGGTTTTACCCTTGACGGCTTCTTCAGCCCCAGCGATTTCTTCTTCACTGTAGTGATAGCTCAGCTTGTTCAAGCCGTGCATACGCTGCTCCACCACAGTGTGATCCACCAGGTTTTTCTCCAGCCAGGTGTATGCGGGCATGTTCGACTCTGGAACCACATCACGCGGGTTGTTCAGGTGAATGCGATGCCATTCATCACTGTACTTGCCGCCTACACGATGCAGGTCAGGGCCGGTACGTTTGGAACCCCACTGGAAGGGGCGGTCATATACGAACTCACCAGCGACGGAGTAGTGCCCGTAGCGCAGCGTCTCAGCGCGGAAGGGGCGAATCATCTGCGAGTGGCAGTTGTAGCAGCCTTCACGCACATAGATGTCACGCCCCAGCAGACGCAAAGGCTCATAGGGTTTGACCCCTTCAATCGGCTGGGTGGTCGATTTCTGGAAAAACAGGGGAAGAATTTCCACCAAGCCCCCCACAGAAATGACCAAGAAGGTCAAAACAATCAGCAGGAAGTTGCTGGTTTCAACCCGTTCATGGGTGAAGCCACCAGGGGCCTTGTTGTTGTTGCTAGACATAGTAGACAAGCTCTCCTAGAGGGTTCAAGCGTGCGCCGGATTGACGGCAGGCACAGCCACTTTGACGGAACGGCCAGCCGCTGCGGTCTTGAACACGTTCCAAGCCATCAGCACCATGCCGGTCAGATACAGCAGGCCGCCAACCACACGAATCACGTAGAAGGGGTAAGTGGCCTTGACGCTTTCTACAAAGGTATAGGTCAAAGTGCCGTCGGGGTTGATCGCGCGCCACATCAGGCCCTGCATCACACCAGCAATCCACATGGCAGCGATGTACAGCACGATGCCGATGGTAGCCAGCCAGAAGTGCAGCTCAATAGCAGATTTGGAATACATCTCAGCGCGACCAAACAGGCGGGGCACCAGATAGTACAAAGAACCCATGGTCACCAGACCCACCCAGCCCAGAGCACCAGAGTGCACGTGGCCTACGGTCCAGTCGGTGTAGTGGCTCAAGGCATTCACGGTCTTGATGGCCATCATGGGGCCTTCAAAGGTGGACATGCCGTAGAAGGACAGGGACACAATCAGGAAGCGCAGGATGGGGTCATCACGCAGTTTGTGCCAAGCACCCGACAGGGTCATGATGCCGTTAATCATGCCGCCCCAGGAGGGTGCCAGCAAAATCAGCGAGAAGACCATGCCCAGGGACTGAGTCCAATCAGGCAAAGCGGTGTAGTGCAGGTGGTGAGGGCCAGCCCACATGTAGGTAAAAATCAGCGCCCAGAAGTGGACGATGGACAGGCGGTAAGAGTACACAGGACGACCTGCCTGCTTGGGGATGAAGTAATACATCATGCCCAGGAAGCCAGCGGTCAGGAAGAAGCCCACCGCATTGTGGCCATACCACCATTGCGCCATGGCATCTTGCACACCAGCGTAGGCAGAGTAGCTCTTCATCCAGCCCACAGGCACAGAGGCGTTATTGACGATGTGTAGCAGAGCCACGGCCAAAATAAACGCGCCGTAGAACCAGTTAGCCACATAGATGTGCTTGACCTTGCGAATGCCAATCGTGCCAAAGAACACAATGGCGTAAGACACCCAGACCACAGCAATCAAGATGTCGATAGGCCATTCCAGCTCAGCATATTCTTTAGCCTGGGTAAAGCCCAGAGGCAGGCTGATAGCAGCGGCCACAATCACCGCCTGCCACCCCCAGAAGGTGAACGAGGCCAGCTTGGGCATGAACAAAGTGGTTTGGCAGGTACGCTGCACCACGTAGTAGCTCGTACCAATCAGGGCGCTGCCACCGAAGGCAAAAATCACCGCGTTGGTGTGCAGCGGGCGCAAACGCCCGAAGCTAAGCCAGGGAATACCGAAGTTGAGTTCAGGCCAGGCAAGCTGGGAGGCGACAAACACCCCCACAAACATACCGACCACGCCCCAAACCACGGCCATGATAGAAAACTGCCGCACTACTGTGTCGTTGTAGTGGACAGTCTGGGTTTTTAAAGCATCCATCGTGCACCTCGTGAAATAACAAGCAAAAGTGTTAACCGCCAGCGACTCTGCCGCATTGACCAACGTCAATCGTCGCGCAGAATACGCTCGCCTTCTTGCTCAACGCTGTCGAATTGTCCCCGATAAATGGCCCACCACAGAGCAACCGCGATGAAAAGCACCAGAACCACGGACAAAGGTACTAATAAATACAGAACTTCCATACCTGCCAATCTAAGCAAAAAAGCCAATCACGTTGCCACCATACAACAGCCACACACCCACTAATGCACAAGCTCTTGCGCTGAACTGCCGGTAAAGCGCGTCAGCCGCGCAGCATTGAGCACTACCCACAGCGAGCTTAGCGCCATGCCCAGCCCCGCCAACCACGGCGGCACCATGCCCATAGCGGCAAAAGGCACTGCCAGGGCGTTATAGCCAGCGGCCCACCACAGATTCTGGCGCACGATACGCATGGTCTTGCGCGCAAAAGCCAGGGTGTGGGGAATTTGGCGCAAGTCGCTGCCCAGCACCACCACATCGGACTTGGCACGCGCCAGCGCCACCGCTTGGCCAAAGGCGAAAGAGGCGTTTGCGCCCGCTAGCACCGGGCCATCATTCAAGCCATCGCCCACCATGCCCACCTTGTGCCCCTTGGCTTGCAAAGCCTGCATAGCCTCCAGTTTAGAGGCCGGGCTGCTGTGCGCCTGCACCAGTTGCCCGCCCTGCCCTTGCAACCCCACAGCCTGGGCCACACGCTGCACCGCCGCCTGCCCGTCACCGGAGAGCAAATGCACTTGCAGTCCGTGCGCCAGCAAGTCTTGTACCACGCCAGCAGCCTCAGGGCGCAAACCTTCGTGCAAGGAAAAGGCAGCCAACGCGGTGACGGGGGCATCAATGGCCTCCACGCCTTCCTCATGCACCAGCGCCTCCTGCTCTTCCAGGCCCAGATAGACGGCTTGCTCTAAAGGCACTGGCCATTGCCCCCCGGCAAAGGCCAAAGACCCCAAGCGCAGCCAGCGCGCCCGGCCTTGCCATAAGTCAGGGTGGCTGAGTTGAGCGCGCAAACCCTGGCCCGCTAGCTCCTGCACTTGCAGCAACTGGCCAGACCATGCCTGCTCAGGCGCTAAAGCCAAGTTTTGCAGCGCCCGCGATACTGGATGATGGGACTGCTTGGCCAGCGCCTGCGCCAGCCCCGCCCAAGGCATATCAGTGGCGTCAGCCAACGCTTGCCTGGGCTGGGCAGCGCTGTATATGGCGCTCACGCGCATCCCCTCCTGCGTCAGTGTGCCGGTTTTGTCAAACACCAGACTATCTAGCTGCGCCAAACTCTCCAGGGCCTGCAGATTGCGCACCAGCACACCCTGCTTGGCCAATGTGCCTGCCGCCGTCAGCATGGCCACCGGCGTGGCCAGAGACAGGGCGCAGGGGCAAGTCACAATCAGCACTACAGCGGCATACATCAGCCCACGCCCGGGGTCTTGCGGCCACCAGTACACCGCCGTGGCCGCCGCCAGCAAAAGCACTACCAGCAAAAACGGCCCAGCCACGCGGTCGGCCAGTTGCGCCAGGCGCGGCTTTTGCGTGATGGCGCTCTCCATCAACCCCACTATTTGCGAGAACTTGGTCTGCGCCCCCAAAGCCTGCACCTGCATCTGCACCGGTGCGCTGAGGTTGTAGCTGCCCGCAATCACACTATCGCCCTGGGCTTTGGCAATGGCGCGGGACTCACCCGTAAGCAGCGCCTCATCGGCCTGGGTTCTGCCCTCCAGCAGGAGGCCATCGGCAGGGAATGCCTCGCCAGGCAAGACGCGCAGCACATCACCCACCTGCACACGGCGCAGGCTGGTGCGCTCAAACTCACCATCAGCGCCCTGGCGCAAAACGCTCTCGGGCAGGCGATTCAGCACCGCATCCAGCGCGCCAGCAGTGCGCTCGCGCAAGCGCACCTCCAGCCATCGTCCAGCCAGCAAAAAGGCGGCAAACATCGCCAAAGAGTCAAAAAACACCTCTTTGCCAAAAATTCCTTCGGGGTTGAATGTACCCAAAGAACTCACGACAAAAGTCAGGCCCATGCCCAGCGCCACCGGTAAATCCATACTGATACGGCCTTGGCGCAAATCGCGCCATGCGCCAGTAAAGAAGGGGCCGCAGGAATAAATCAGCACCGGAATACAAATCACCCAGGAGGCCCAGCGCAGCAAAGTCTCCATCTCTAGCGACAAGTCGCCGGGCAGCGCCTCGTAAGCTGGCCATGCGTACATCATCACCTGCATCATGGCAAACAGCGCCAACAGCCAGCGCCACAGGGCTTTACGCTGCTGGGCTTGGCGCAAGGTACGCGCCTGGGCATCTTGGGCGGGTACGGCGCTATAGCCAGCACGGGCAATGGCCGCCATCCATTGCGAGGGCCGCACTGCATCAGGCCGCCACACAATACGCGCCCGCTCAGCAGCGGCAGAGACCTCCACCCGCTCCACCCCGGGCACGGCGCGCAGGGCATCTTCAATTGTCAGGGCACAAGTGGCGCAATACATACCTTGCAGCACTACTTGCGAGTCCCAGGCGGGGGCTAATTCAGGGTCTGGGGCAGTTTGCCCGCCCTCCTCTGGGGGCTGCCCTTGCGCTGTGGGCCAGACAGGTTTGCCAAAACTGGGCCATTCAGCGGGGTCATCCAGCAGGTGCAGGCGCTCAGCCTCCGCATCCGGCTTGGGGGTGTTTTTTTGGGAAGGGTGGCTTGGGGACGGCGTTTGGCCGTCAGGCTGCAATAAAAAACTCTCAGAATGCATGGTGATAGGCCTTGGGATGCGGCATCATAGCCGCTGCCCCTTTCGCCCTGTGCGCAGCAGCCTAGCTGGCTGGCAGCTTGATGCGGCAGGGGGCCATCAATTTGAAAAAGGAGTTTTGATTTATGTACGAACGCATCTTGGTGGCCACGGATGGCTCTCCCCTGTCTGACAAGGCGGTGCAGCACGCCCTCTCGCTGGCCAAAATTAGCGGGGCAGCTTTGGTTGCCCTGCGCGTTGTGCCACGCTACCCACGCAGCTATCTGGAAGGCGGCGCAACCGTAGATGTCACGGAAATCAAGCGCTTGGAAGCCCAGTGGGGCGACCAAGCCCAGGCCCAGCTCAACAGCATCAAAGAGCAAGGCAAAGAACTAGGCGTGAAGGTGAAAACCACCATCGCCAAGTCTGATTTGGTAGCCGAATCCGTGATTGCCGCCGCCGACAAGCAAGAGGTGGACCTGATTGTGATGGCCTCGCATGGCCGCAAAGGCATCAAGCGCCTGCTGCTGGGCAGTGAAACCCAGCATGTGCTGACCCACTCTAGCAAGCCGGTACTGGTGCTGCGTTAATCTGCAGCGTACAAAAAAGCGGCCATCCCTTTGTGAGGTTGGCCGCTTTTTTTATGCTGATTTTTTTACGCTGCTGCCCGCTTTAGACCCTGCTGCCCAGCCCACCACCACCATAGCAAGCCTATGGCCATCATGGGCACACACAGCCATTGGCCCATGCTCAAGCCCAGAGTCAGCAGACCCAAATGGTCATCTGGCTGGCGGAAATATTCGGCAACAAACCGAAAAGCGCCATAGCCCAGCAAAAACACCGCCGCTACCTGCCCAGGCTGGCGCGGCTTGCGGGCATACAGCCACAGCAGTACAAACAGCAGCACCCCCTCTAACAGAAACTGGTAAATCTGCGAAGGGTGGCGCGGCTGCATGCTGCCGCTTTGCGGGAACACCATGGCCCAAGGCAAATCAGCACTGGCAAAGCGGCCCCACAGCTCCCCATTGATAAAGTTGCCAATGCGCCCTGCGGCCAAACCCGTAGGCACACAAGGGGCGACCAAGTCCACCACCTGTAACCAAGGCTTGCCCCGCGAATGGGAAAACCAGCCCATGGCAGCAATCACCCCCAGCAGCCCGCCGTGAAAGCTCATCCCCCCCGTCCATACCGCAAACACCTCCAGCGGGTGGGCCAGGTAATAAGCAGGCTGGTAAAACAAGCAATAGCCCAAGCGGCCGCCCAGAACCACGCCCACAACGCCTAAAAACAGCAAATCCTCAACATCTTTGTGCGTCCAGGCGGCATCTGCGCTCAATTGTGCGAAAGCGGGGTGTTTGCGTCGGCGCCAATTGGCCAAAAACAAAAACAGGGCAAAAGCAGCCAAATAAGTCAGGCCATACCAATGGATAGCCAGTGGGCCAAGGCGCAGGGCCACGGGGTCAATAGAGGGGTAGATCAGCATAGTGCCGTCATTGTGCCACTGCGCCTTAGTGCAAAAAAAGCCTGTTATTACTGTTCTTTCCCAGCCCCAGCCCTATCAAGACTAGGAAATTACCCTAAACTTGCAACACTTACAGTCCATTGCGACTGATGGCCCCACCTCGTTTTCTCGCCTTCATGCCGCTAATCACCCTCATCCTTCTGCCTTTTGTCGGTAGTTTACTGGCTGCCGTATTGCCCGCCAACGCCCGCAATACCGAATCTACCCTGGCCGGCATCATTGCCCTGGTCTGCACTGTGCAGGCAGCTTTGCTGTTCCCGGAAGTTGCCAATGGCGGCGTTATCCGCCAAGAAATTGAATGGCTGCCCGCCCTGGGGCTGAATTTTGTGGTGCGCATGGATGGTTTTGCATGGATGTTCAGCCTGTTGGTGCTGGGCATTGGCTCGCTGGTGGTGCTGTATGCGCGTTATTACATGTCGCCGGCTGACCCGGTTCCGCGCTTTTTCTCGTTTTTGCTGGCTTTTATGGGGGCGATGGCTGGCGTTGTGCTCTCGGGCAACCTGATTCAACTGGTGTTCTTCTGGGAGCTGACCAGTCTGTTTTCTTTTCTGCTGATTGGCTACTGGCACCACCGCCAAGATGCGCGGCGCGGCGCACGCATGGCCTTGACCGTTACCGGCACGGGCGGGCTGCTGCTATTTGCCGGGGTGCTGGTGCTGGGGCATATTGTGGGCAGCTACGACTTGGACGTGGTGTTGGCCGCCGGGGCGCAGGTACGCGCCCATGACCTCTACAGCCCCATGCTGGTGCTGGTGCTGCTGGGCACGTTGACCAAAAGTGCGCAGTTTCCCTTCCACT
>CAZMMM010000060.1:1421-8321 GCA_964567385.1 uncultured Comamonas sp. | reverse complement strand
AGGCGCTGGAACATGGCATCAGCATTGCGCCCGGGCCGATTTTTTCTGCCTCGCGCAGCTTCCAGCACTGTCTGCGCCTGAACTATGGCCAAGAGTGGGATGAGCGCATGGAAGCCGCGCTGCAAACTTTAGGGCGCTTGGCGCAATAGTTTTTTCCAGCGTGTACGCACAGCATTTCAACGCGGCACCTGAAACACCGAAGCCTCCACCACGGTAGCGCCGCTGCCTTTGCCGCCGCTCTTCGCTGGGTCATCCCCGCTGGCCTGCACCTCAAACTGCACGGTATGCGCTCCCACGCTGGCGCTGCCCATTGGGATGCGCAGGCGCACCAAATGCAGTTGCGACTGGGTGGGGTCAATGCGTACCTCACGGTCTTCTTCGGGCAGGGTCAGGTCGGGCAGGCCGCTGGCGCTGATGCGGTAGGTCTGCGGGATTTCCGTCGCGTTCATGATTTGCAGGCGGTACAGGTTCTCTAACTGGCCGCCGGGCACGATACGCGCCAAGGATGCGCGGTCGCGCAGCACATTGACCTTGTGCGGCGTGCGCTGCGCCATGCTGATGACCAAAGCCACGCAGAAGGCCAGGGTGATGGCGCTATACGTCAGCACCCGAGGGCGCAGCACGCGGCGCAGCATTTGCTTTTTGCTCCAGCGCTGTTCCATGCCGTTTTGCGTGGCAAAGCGAATCAGGCCACGTGGCAGATTGACCTTATCCATCACGCTATCGCAGGCATCCACGCACAGGCCGCAGCCTATGCACTCGTACTGCAAGCCATCACGAATATCAATCCCCACCGGGCAGACCTGCACGCACAGCGAGCAATCAATGCAGTCGCCCAAGGCAGCAGGGGCAGAAGCCGTCGAAGGGTTGGTGCTGTTTGTGCTTTGCGCCTTGCCACGCATTCCGCGAGGTTCGCCGCGCTGGCTGTCGTAGGTGACGATGAGGGTGTCCTTGTCCAGCATGGCACTTTGAAAGCGGGCATAGGGGCACATGTGCTTGCACACCATCTCGCGCAGAAAGCCCGCGTTGCCGTAGGTGGCCAGGCCGTAGAACAAAATCCAGAAAATCTGCCACGGGCCTTGCAGCGCCATTACCTCAACTGCCAGCGTGCGAATCGGCACAAAGTAGCCCACAAAGGTAAAGCCCGTCCATAGCGACAGCAGCAGCCAACTGCCGTGCTTGGCGCTGCGTTTGAGGATTTTTTCCAGCGTCCAGCCGCTGTTATCCAGGCGCAGACGGGCGCTGCGCTCGCCCTCGGTGAGGCGCTCTAGCCACATAAAAATTTCGGTATAGACCGTTTGTGGGCAACTAAAGCCGCACCACAGCCGCCCCGCCACCGTGGTGAACAGAAACAACCCCAAAGCGCAGATGATGAGCAGCACCGCCAGATAGATAAAGTCCTGCGGATACAGCACCAGCCCGAACAGGTAAAAGCGCATCGTCTCCAGGTCAAACAACAAGCTTTGGCGGCCACCCCATTGCAGCCAGGGCATACCGTAGAAAAACAACTGCGTTGCCCACAGCATCGCCCAGCGCCAACGCGCAAAGTAACCGCTGATGGAGCGTGCTTGAATTTTTTGGCGCGGCTCGTATTGCGGCGGTTGCTTTTCTACCGCAATCGGAATAATTTTTTTACGTGGAGAAGTCATGCGAAGCCTCTTTCTAGGATGTTCCTAGTCCAGGACTATCGCGGGATTACCCTGATAAAACCAGCAGCAGATGGCGCGGATTGGGGCGTATCAGATAAGCAGGGGCCAACAGGCTTTGAGCGGTGCAGCGCGTCAGCCCGCCGCCATCAAGGGAATAATCAGGCGTTTTTGCCATAGGAGAAAAGAGCAACCATGTCTGCCAACGCATCTGCCGCTAGCACTGCCGCCACCATGACCACCGTGCGCCTGGACAAATGGCTGTGGGCCGCCCGCTTCTACAAAACCCGCAGCCTGGCAGCGGAGGAAGTGCATAAAGGCCGCGTCACCATCAACGGCCAAGCGGCCAAGGCAGCGCGTGAGGTGCGCGTGGGCGACTGCATTGCCCTGCGCCAGGGGTTTATGCCAAAAACCGTGGTGGTGCGGGGCTTGAGCGCCATCCGTGGCCCTGCTGCCGTGGCGCAACTGTTGTATTACGAAACAGAAGAAAGCCAGCAGCAGCGCCAAGCCCTGGCCGAGCAGCGCCGCCTGGCTCCAGAGCCAGCCGCCGCCATTGCCCGCGAGCGCACAGGCCGCCCCACCAAGCGCGACCGCCGCGCCATGCAGGAGATGCAGCAGCAAAGCTGGGGCAAGCGCTGGTCAGCGCAGTTGGACGACTAAAAGGACTAGGCTTAGGCTTGCGCCTGCTCGAAGGGGTATTTTTCCGTATCCACTTCGGTTTGGCCTTGGGGGTTGTAGCGCAGGCCGGTAATGCGCTCGGGCTGGAAGAGTTCGTCCAGCGCGGCCAGCACTTCGGCGCTGAGTTGCACCCGCGCACCGCGCACGTTTTCCTGAATGTGCAGCACCTGGGTGGTTCCGGGCAGGGCAATGATGTGCTCGCCCTGGTGCAGCACCCAGGCCACGGCCAGCTCTGCCAGGCTGCAACCCACTTGGCGGGCAATTTTTTGCATGGGGGCTAGCAAGGCCAAATTGCGCTCATAAGCATCCGGCGCAAAGCGCGGCATGGCGCGGCGGATGTCTCCGGCCACCAGGGTATCCACATCTTCCAGCACACCCGTCAAAAAGCCGCGCCCCACGGGGCTGAAAGCCACATAGGCAATGCCCAACTCTTTACAGGCGGCCAGAGTGCCCAGCTCGGCATTGCGCGTCCACAAGGAGTATTCGCTTTGCAAGGCAGTAATGGGTTGCTCCTGGTGAGCGCGGCGCAAGGTGGCGGCGCTGACTTCAGACAGCCCCAGGGCGCGGATTTTGCCCTCCTCTTTCAAGCGCCCCATTGCGCCTACGGATTCCTCAATCGGCACTTGCGGGTCGAGGCGGTGCAGGTAGTACAGGTCAATCACCTCCGTGCCCAGGCGGCGCAGGCTGTCCTCGCAGTTTTGGCGAATGGTTTCGGGGCGGCCATCAATCACGCGGCGCATGATGCCATCCTCGCCACGCACACCGGCCATGCCGCCCTTGCTCGCCAGGGTGATGCTGCTGCGGTGCGCCTGGATGATGGGCGCAATCAGGCTTTCATTTGCGCCAAAGCCGTAAAGGGCGGCTGTGTCAAAGTGGTTCACCCCGATATCCAGGGCGGCGTACAGCACAGCGTGCGCCATATCAGCGGTGGGCGGCTGGCCGTAAGCGTGGCTTAAATTCATGCAGCCCAGGGCGACGCTGCTGCTGGAAAAAATACCTAAAGGACGTTGTTGCATTCCCAAATTCCAAAGACGTTGCTTCTAAAAACATAGCCCCCGCAGACCTTGCAGTGTGCTGAGAGCGTAGGGGGAGTGTATCTTTACCCATTAAGTTAAATGTTATTACAATAAAGCCATGCAAATCGAATTTGACCCTGCCAAAAATGAAGCCAATATTCGTGACCGAAAGCTGAGTTTTGAGCAGGCGGCTCAGTTTGACTTTGCTACAGCAGTGATTGAGCAAGACACCCGTAAGCCTTACCCCGAAGTGCGTTTTGTGGCTGTGGGCTTTTTAGGGCAACGCTTGCATGTACTGTGCTTCACCCCCGTAACTGATGGCATTCGTGTCATCAGCTTTCGCAAGGCTAATGCCAGAGAGGTAAAAAACTATGAGCAAACGCGCACCACTGATTGATGAAGAGGGCGAAGTTCGCACCCTGACAGCTGCCGATTTACGCCAGTTCAAACCCGCTGCTGATGTACTAGACCCCAAGCTGTACGCTGGTCTGCTGGAGATGAATCAACGTGCCGGGGTACGCGGCCCGCAAAAAAGCCCTACCAAGCAGGCCACCACCATCCGCCTCTCGCCCGAGGTCATGGCTGCCTTCAAAGCCACTGGGGCAGGGTGGCAAACGCGTATCGACAACGCACTGAAAGACTGGCTGCGCACCCACACCCCGGCTTGAGCATGGCTTGAAACTTCCTACGGCTTAAAACACAGCGCCCCGCTTTACGCGGGGCTTTTTCTTGTGTGACCTTGTGCTCTCAACCATCAAGCCGCTTGGCGGGTGATGGTGATGCCTTTGAACTGCCCTGACTGGCCGCTTGCTTCCTGCGGGCGGGGGTGTTTTTGCGGGTCCAGGCGGTGCAGCAGCCAGGCTTGGCGGGCTTGGGCGGCTTGCACATTGCGCTCTTTCACATGGCCAAAGCCGCGCATGGTTTGGGGCAGGGCGAGCAGGCTTTGCAACTGGCTGGCCTGCGCTGCTTGCGCCTGGGGCAGTACTTGCGCCAGCAGGGTGCAATAGTCGGTGATGAGCTGGCGCTCTTGGCGGCGCTCTGCTGTGTAGCCAAAGGGGTCTAGGCGGGTGCCGCGCAAGCGCCGCCCTTTGGCCAGAATGCCCAGCATGGGGCGCAGCCAGCCGCCCAGGGTGATTTTGCGGGGCGCTTGCCCACTCTTACCGCGTGCCAGCAGGGGTGGGGCCATGTGAAAGGCCAGGCGGTAATCGCCCTCAAACTGGGCATCGAGCTGCGCCTGAAAATCCGGGCTGGCAAACAGGCGGGCAACTTCGTACTCGTCTTTGTAGCTCATCAGCTTGTGCAGGCTGCGGGCGGTGGTCAGCAGCAGGGCTTGGCGGGCGGCCTCGTCTGGCCAATGCGCCAAATGCTGCTCTGCCTGCTGCATTTGCGCGGTAAAGCGCTGCGCCCAGGCGGGGCTTTGCCATTGCGCCAGATGGGCGCTGGCCTGCAGCATAAAGCTGTCCAGGCTATCGGCTTGAATCTTGCTGCCCGCTAGCGGGTTGGGGGCAGCGGGGGCGGCCAAGGCTTGGGGCTGGGCGGTGGCCAGGCGGCCAATGGCCAGCGCCAGCAGGTTGTCTTCCACAGCCACGTTGTTGAGGCGAATGGCCTGCTCCAGTGCGGCCCAGCTCACGGGGATTAAGCCCTGCTGCCAGGCCATGCCCAGCGCCACGATGTTGGAGCCTAGGGTGTGCCCCATCACCGACTCGGCCAGCGCCTGGGCATCCAGGGTGCGCACCTGCTCCTCACCGGCGGCAAAGCGCAGTTTTGCCAGCAGCAAGGGGGTGTGTAACTGGGTGTCGGGGTGGCGCACGCTGTCGGCCACCGGGGTTTCGTGGGTGTTGACCAGCACCTGTGTGCGCCCTTGGCGAATGGTTTGCAGCGCCTCGGGCGAGGCGGCAACCACCGCGTCACAGGCTAGCACGGCATCGGCCTGCTGGGTGTCTATGCGCACTTGGTGCAGCAGCTCGCGGCTGGCGGCCAGGCGGACAAAACTCAGCACCGCGCCGCCCTTTTGGGCAAAGCCCATAAAGTCAAGCACGCTGGCCTGTTGGCCTTCCAGGTGGGCGGCCATGGCAATCACTGCGCCCACGGTGACTACGCCGGTGCCGCCCACGCCGGTCACCAACAAATCCCAAGGGGCATTGCCGCGCAGCACTTGCGGGCTGGGTAGTTGCGCCGCCAGCGCCAGAAGCTGGGCGCGGTGCTCGGTACTGGCACCCGATTTGCGGCGCAGCCGCCCGCCAATTACGCTGACAAAGCTGGGGCAAAAGCCCTCAACACAGGCGTAGTCTTTGTTGCAATGGGTTTGGTCAATGCGGCGCTTGCGCCCCCAGGTGGTTTCTTGGGGTAGTACGGCTACGCAGTTGCTTTGCACGCCGCAGTCGCCACAGCCTTCGCAGACGGATTCGTGAATCATCAAGCGGCGCTCGGGGTCGTGCAGCTGGCCTTTTTTGCGGCGGCGGCGCTTTTCTGCGGCGCAGGTTTGTTCGTAAATCAGTACTGATACACCGGCCACCTCGCGCAGGCGGCGCTGCACGGCATCCAGTTCTTCGCGGGGGTGAAAGCTGGTGATGGCGGGAAACTGCTGGCGCAGGCGGTCGTATTTGCTGATGTCGTCACTGATAACGGCCAGCGCCTTGACCCCTTCGCTCTCGACCTGGCGGGCAATGGCATCGACGCTAATCACGCCATCCACCGGCTGGCCGCCTGTCATGGCCACGGCATCGTTGAACAGAATTTTGTAGGTGATATTGGCCTTGGCCGCCACCGCCTGGCGGATGGCCAGATAGCCGGAGTGGTAGTAAGTGCCATCGCCCAGGTTCTGGAAGATATGCGGTGTGCGCGTAAAGCGGGCGTGCGATACCCAGTCCACCCCCTCGCCGCCCATTTGAATCAGCCCCTCGGTGTCGCGCTCCATCCAGTTGGCCATAAAGTGGCAGCCAATGCCTGCGCGGGCGCTAGAGCCTTCGGGCACTTTGGTAGAGGTGTTGTGCGGGCAGCCCGCGCAAAAATAGGGCAGGCGCTTGACGGCATCGCTGGCGTTGCTCAGTAGCTCGGGCGGCATAAAGTCGGCCACTTGCAGCAGTGGAATGCGCAACTGCTCGCCCGCATGGTTTTGCAGCCACTGCGCCACCTGCATGATGAGGCGCGAGGGGCGCAGCTCCCCCAGTGCAGACAGCAGGGGCGCACCTTGCGTATCTTGCTTGCCCACAATGCGCGGGCGCTGCGTAGGCGGGGCGTTGTAGAAAATCTGGCGCAGCTGCTGCTCGACCACCGGGCCTTTTTCTTCCACCACCAAAATTTCTTTTAGCCCGTGGGCAAAGGCTTGCAGGCCGGTTTGCTCTAGCGGATAGGTCAGTCCCAGCTTGCGCAGGCGTACACCGGCGTTGGCCAGGTCATCGGTCGATACACCCAGGCGGCGGAATACTTCCATCACATCATGGTGGGCTTTGCCCGCCGTCAGAATGCCAATCTGCGCCACAGGGCTGGTGATGATGTCGCGGTCTAAAGGGTTAACGCGGGCAAACGCCGCCACCGCCTCCAGCTTGTCATGCAGGCGC